>NZ_JBHVDX010000078.1:0-40521 GCF_042802555.1 Streptomyces sp. NPDC057474
CCCCTGAAAAGCAGGGGCCGTTGCTTTTAGGGGCGCGGGGAACTGCGCGAGCAGCCCCCACTCACCCGCAGACGAACACGCACCCCGGAAAAGCGCCCCGTTGTGTTCCGGGACCACCACTTCACCCCCCGTTCACCCGCGACGACGAGGAACGTTGGGTTCCGGGAGCACTCTCCCCGTGTGAGACGAATCGCAGGAATCGTCCTCGCGGTACTGCTGATCGGCGGCGTGGTGGCAGCCGTCGTGGCGGGCCGGGAAACCGGGGACACGGGCACGGCAACGAAGACCGTGCGAGGAGTGATCGGGTCGGAGAAGGCGGAGTTCTTCGCCGACCCGGAGGTGGTGAAGGCCCTGGCCGCCAAGGGCTACACCGTGAAGACGGAGACGTCGGGATCCTGGGCCATGGACGGCCTGGATCTAAATGGGTACGACTTCGCGTTCCCGTCCAGCAAGGCACCCGCCGACGAGCTGGCCGCGAAGTACGAGGTCCGCGAGCCGCTGCCCCGCCCCTTCTACTCGCCCCTCGTCGTGGTCGCCCACCGGAGCGCCGCCGAGGTGCTGCGGAAGAACGGGCTCGCCACGCTCGACGAGGGCCGGGGTGTCCTCGACATGAGCGCGTATCTGAAGGCCGCCGAGGACGGCCGGACGTGGCAGGACCTCAAGGGGTCCGAGAAGTACGGGGAGTTGATGGGGCTCCTCTACATCGCCACCACCGACCCGACCACCTCCAACTCGGGCGCGCTCTACCTCGCCGCCGCATCCAACGTCGCCAACGGCGGCCGTGTGGTGGCGAGCAAGGCGGACCTGGACCGGACCGCGCCTCTCATGCACGAGCTGATCAGCGTCCAGGGCGCCCAGCAGCCGAGCACCGACGCGACGTTCCGTGACTTCGTCAGCGGGGTCGGCAATCCGCTCGTGCTGGTCTACGAGTCACAGGTCGCCGCGATGCTCACGGAGGGCCAGAGCATCGACGACCTGGTCGTCCTCTACCCGGACACCACCGTCTTCAGCGACCACACCGTCGTACCGGTCACGGACGAGGGCCGCGCGCTCGGTGAACTCCTCGGCACCGACCCGAAGTTGCGCGAACTGGCCGCCCGGCACGGGTTCCGGCCGCAGGGCACGGCCACCGAGTTCACGTCGGCGACCGCCGACCACACCACCTATCTGATGCAGAAGCTGACCGTCCGGCAGGCGCCCGTGCCCACCTCCGAGGTGCTGCACGAGATGGCGCGCCGGGCCCGGGGCCAGTAGGACTACGGGGGATCGACGAACATGACCATCGAAGACAGCAGCGGCGACAGCGCCTTCACCCTCACCCCTCCCGAGCCGGTCGCGGCCGTGCCCCGGGAAAAGGCGGGCGGGCTCGTGCCGGTCGAGGAGTCCGTGCGGACGGACATGGCCCGCAAGGCCGAGGAGTACGTGCGGGGCCTCGCCGTCCTCGACGCCCGCTCCCCGGAGTTCGCCGGCCGGGTCGGGGAGATCACCTCGCTCGGCGCGGGCGAGATGCGCACCGCCGCCGCGCAGTCCAACCGGATGCTGGAGCGGACCGTGCGCAGCCTGCCGAGCAAGGGCGGGGACGCACAGTCGCAGGTCGCGGGCTCGCTCGTCGAACTCCGGCGGGTGGTGGAGGACCTGGACCCGCGTGATCTGCAGGCGAGCAAGGGGCGCAAGTTCCTGTCCCGGCTGCCGGGTGGCAACAAGCTGCGCGACCACGTCGCCAAGTACGCCTCGGCACAGGGGACGTTGAACAGGATCGTGGGCTCGTTGCGCGGCGGGCAGGACGAACTGCGGCGCGACAGCGCCGCGTTGCAGACCGAGCGCGTCCGGCTGTGGGAGACCATGGGCAAGCTCCAGGAGTACGTGGTCCTGACGGAGGCCCTGGACACGGCCGTCGAGGAGCACATCGACGGGGTCGATCCGCAAGCGGGCGACACCCTGCGCGCCGACGTCCTCTTCCCCGTCCGGCAGAAGCACCAGGACCTGCTCACCCAGCTGGCCGTCTGCGCCCAGGGCTATCTGGCCATGGACGTCGTACGGCGCAACAACGAGGAGCTGATCAAGGGCGTCGACCGGGCCGCCACGACCACGGTCTCGGCGCTGCGCATCTCCGTGATGCTCGCCTCCGCCCTGGACAACCAGAAGAAGGTCGTCGACCAGGTGAACGCGTTGCGCGGCACCACGGAGGACCTGATCCGGGGCAACGCCGAGATGCTCGCCACCCAGAGCGGCGAGATCCAGCGCATCGCCGCCGACCCGGCCGTCGGCGCGGAGACGCTCCGCTCGGCCTTCCAGCAGATCTACCGCACCCTCGACGCCATCGACACCTACAAGGTGCAGGCCACGGAGACCATGGCCGCCACCGTCGAGTCCCTGACCTCCGAACTCCAGAACGCGACCCAGTACCTGGAGCGGAGCCGGAACCAGGGCGCACTGGAAGGGGGCCTCGGATGAGAACACCGATGAGAACGCGGATGAGAACGCGGACGAGAGTGCGTACGACGATGGCCGTCGCCGCGGCGACCGCCGCCACCCTCCTGGCCGGCGCCTGCACCGCCGCGGACCAGGGGCTACCCGATCCGGCCGAGGCGACCAAGTACATCCCCGGCACCCTCCGTGTCCTCGCCTCCAGTGAACTCGCCGACATGAAGCCGGTGTTGGACCAGGTCGAGAAGGACACCGGGATCAAGGTCCGGCCCACCTACATGGGCACGCTCGACGCGGTGGACCTGCTCAGCGAGTGGCATGCGAAGGGCTCGTACGACGCGGTGTGGCTGTCCTCCAACGACTACCTGCGGCTCCGCCCGGACGCGGCCGAGAAGGTCGTGTCGGAGACGCCGGTGATGTCCAGCCCGGTCGCGATCGGCGTGCGGAACGAGACCGTACGGACGCTGGGGTGGAAGCCGGAGAACGTCACCTGGTCGGACATCGAGAAGGCGGTGGCGGACGGGAAGCTGACGTACGGCATGACCGACCCGTCCCGCTCCAACTCCGGTTTCTCGACGCTCGTCTCGGTGGCGTCGGGGCTCTCCGACGCGCAGTCCGCGCTCACGGACGCGGACGTGACGCGGGCGACGCCCCGGCTGAAGGAGTTCTTCACGGGCCAGAAGCTGACGTCGGGGTCGTCGGGCTGGCTGGCGGCGGCGTACGACCGGCGCGGTGACGTCGACGCCCTGCTCAACTACGAGTCGGTGCTGAAGGGGAAGAAGGGCCTGACGGTGATCCGGCCGCGCGACGGGGTCGTCACCGCCGACTATCCGCTCTCCTCGCTCGCCTCCACGAGCAAGGAGGTCCGGGACGACGTACGCCGTCTCACGGACGCCCTGCGCACCCCGGACATCCAGCGGCTGATCACCGAGAAGACGCTGCGCCGCCCGGTCGTCGCCTCCGTGCCGCCCGCGGCCGGCCTCGACACCACGCGCCGGCGCGAACTCCCCTTCCCGGGCAGCCGGTCCGTCGCCGACGGACTCCTCGACGCGTACGAGAACGAGCTGCGCCGCCCCTCCCGGACCGTGTACGTCCTGGACACCTCGGGCTCGATGGAGGGCGACCGCCTCGACCGGCTGAAGACCGCGCTCACCGAGCTGACCGGCGACTTCCGGGACCGGGAGGAGGTCACGCTGATGCCGTTCGGATCCGACGTGAAGAGCGTGCGGACGCATGTCGTGCAGCCCGAGGACCCGAAGGCCGGGCTCGAAGGCATCCGCGCCGACACCCGGGAACTGTCCGCCAGCGGCGACACCGCCATCTACACCTCGCTACGGAAGGCGTACGAGCACCTCGGCACCGCCGACCGGGACACCTTCACCTCCATCGTGCTGATGACGGACGGCGAGAACACCGAGGGCGCGAGCCCCGCCGACTTCGACGAGTTCTACGGTGGACTGCCCGCCGCCGAGCAGCAGATCCCCGTCTTCCCGATCCTCTTCGGCGACTCCGACAAGGGCGAACTGGAGCACATCGCCGACCTGACCGGTGGCCGCCTCTTCGACGCCCAGCAGGGCTCGCTGGACGGCGCCTTCGAGGAGATCCGTGGCTACCAGTAGATTCATGAAGTACGTCGAGTCCCGCAAGAACCTCACCGGCAGCGCCCTCGGGATCGCCGGGCTCGGCCTGACCTTCGCGGGTATCGCTGGACCGTACTGGCCGGTCGTGGTCGTCGGGCTGTACGGCGCGGGCGCCCTGATCGCCCCGCCGGAGCGCCCCCCGCTGCCGGACTTCCCGGACCCGTCCGCCCAGCTCGACGAGTTGCGCACCGACTTCGGCACCCTCCGCGAGTACCTCGCCGGCATCGAGCTGCCGCCCGCCGCCGGCGGCCGCCTCACCGAGCTGACCGAACTCCTCACGGCGCTCCTCGACCCCGGCTGGGTCGCCGAGGTCCTCGCCCGCGACCCCGAGGGCATCCACGCCCTCTCCCGGGCCGTCCGGCAGGACGTCCCCGAGGCTGTCGACACCTTCGTACGCACCCGCTGGTGGACCCGCCTGACCCCGGGCACGGAACCGCCGGAACGCCACCTCGAACGCCAACTCAGCCTGTTGCAAGAGGAGTTGGGGGGTCTGGCGGCAACCCTGCGCGACGCCGAGGCCCGCCGGCAGGAGTCGCACACCCGGTACCTGGAGGACCGGTCGGGCTGACCGCGCGCCGACTGCCTCAGCCGAGGTTCGTCAGGATCACGATCAGCAGCACCACCCCGAGCACCACGGCCAGCACCTTCAGCCCGGCGTACGGGGACGGGGGCCGGCCGGGCGGGGGCGGTGGGACCGGGACCGACGTGGGCCGGGGGCCGTTGAACACGTCGTGGCCGGTGACCGCGGCCCGGGTGCACCAGGGGCAGGTCGGCAGGTGGGAGCCGTAGGTGTGCAGGGGCCGTACCGTGCAGGCGCGCACCTGGCCGCGTTCCTTGTCGAGGGCGCGGAGCCAGGCCTCGGCCGGGGGACGGGCCGCGGGTTCCTCGACGCCGGGGCCGAAGGCGGCCTTGGCGAGGGTGAGGAGTTCGGACGGCAGGACGGACGGGTCGATCGTCCCGCGCGGGATGGTGACCCGCTCGGGGCGGACGACATAACTGCAGCTCGCGGCGATGTTGTCCTTGACGGTCGACTCGGAGGCGCTCTCGTGCGGGACCCCGCCGAAGGGATGGTTGCCCGCGGTGAGCAGCTGGTAGACGAGGACGGCGAGAGCGAAGTCGTCGCTCTGCCGGGTCGCGGGGCCGCCCGCCTGCCGCTCGGGGGACGAGTAGTCGGTGGTGTGCATCAGGCACGGGAAGAGTTCGCCGGTGACCGGGTCGGTGAAGGCGATGGAGTCGCAGTCGAGGAAGGTGACGAAGCCGTTGGCGTCGACGACGACGTTGCTGCTGGAGAAGTCGCCGATGACGAGGTTGTCGTAGTGCATACGGGCCGTCATGAAGGCGAGGTTCCAGGCGACGCCCAGCAGGAACCGCCAGTCGGCCCGGTCCGGGAAGAGCTTGAGGCGCTGGACGCGGGTGAACAGGCCGATCACCTGGACGTGTTGGGGTTCGCCGAAGCCGCGCATCGCGTAGCCGAGGAACTCGCCGTTCGTGCCCCGGGCGATCGCGGTGGGCCAGGCCAGCTCGGGCGGCTGGCTGGCGTTGGTCGGGCGGGCGGCCAGCGGGGACATGGTGAGCATGCGGGCCAGCCGCCGCTCCTGGTCCGGCCCGGGTGTGTCCCGGTAGATCTTGACGACGATGCCCGTATCGCCCTCCACCGGGAACACGGCCGCCTGCCCGCCACCCTTCAGCGGCAACTCGGCCAGAGTGACCCGCCTACCGTCGAGAAAGACCGTGCGGCCGCTCATGGCCGTACCTCCGAGTGTTCGTCGAGCCGTTCGTCGCCGCGCAGAAGCGTCGTCCTGAAGAGTCGTCGCCCTTGAAGAGCGGTCATCGCCGGTTCGTGCGGACGGCTCGCAGCAGGGTCTTGTCGTCGGCGTTGAGAGCGGTGAGGCGGTCGGAGCGCAGGAGAGCGGCCAGGTTGGGGTCGCGGTCGTCCTCGGGAGCGGTGTCGAGGGAGCGGAAGACGGCGTCGGCGAAGGAGGTGTTCGGGGACGGGGCGCCGTCGGCCGACCGGTTGAGCATGGCCTGGGCGAGCCCGTCCGTGGAGAGGAGCACTCCGTCGACCCCGTCGTCCGCGACGCACTCGGTGTGGGTCCAGCGCGCCACGTCCGGCGAGGTCAGGAACACCGTCTCGTTGCTGTACTCACTGGCCGCCGCGGCCTGCGGCAGCAGATGGAACTGCCGCTCCCCGTCCTCCGTCCCGGCCCGTACGACGACGAACCCGTCCCCCACGGTGAGGTGCCCGATCCAGCGGGGCGCGAGCACCACCACCGTGAGCGTCGTGGCGAAGTCCTGCGCGTCGGCGCCGGTCTGGTCGAGGAAGTCCTTGCTCACGTCGTGCAGGGCGTCCCGCAGCAACTCGTGCACGGCCTCCCCCGGCCGCGTCTCCACGGCCGCCCCGGCCCGTCGGGCGAAGTGCTCCGCCGCTAGC
This sequence comes from Streptomyces sp. NPDC057474, assembly GCF_042802555.1. Taxonomy (NCBI): domain Bacteria; kingdom Bacillati; phylum Actinomycetota; class Actinomycetes; order Kitasatosporales; family Streptomycetaceae; genus Streptomyces; species Streptomyces sp. NPDC057474. The sequence goes on from NZ_JBHVDX010000078.1 coordinate 6,499, forward strand.
TTCACCGCGAGCCGGGCGCCCTCCTCCGAACGGGGCCTGCTCCCGGCCCCGTCGGCGACGGCGAGCACGGCGACGGAGGATGTCGTGGCGTAGGCGCAGGCGTCCTGGCAGGGCAGGCCCTGGCGCCGGTGCCGATAGCCCTCGACGCTCAGGCCGTGGATCCGCCAGGCCGGGGCGGCGGTCACCTCACGCCTCCCAGGCCGGGCGCTGCGTCTTGAACTGGCTGAAGATCTTCTCGAACACCTCGTCCCCCGCCCCCTTCTGCTCTGCGTTGGCGCTGGCGGACATCATCTGGAGCAGTTCCCGGAACGGGAACCCCTGCAACCGGGCGTTGAACTTCGGCGCGAACGCCCGCAGCACCTGCTCCCCCATGTCCGTGATCCCGCCGACCCCGATCGCGTACAAGCGGAACCGGCGGGCGCGCTGCTCCTCGGCGAGGACGGGGACCAACCGGTGCCAGGAGTCGGTGAGATGGCCCGTCGGGTCGGTGGGAAGTCCGTCGGTGACGAGGCAGATCTGCGGCCGGTAGTACTGCAGCCCGGAGGCCCGCAGCTCGCTCTTGCGGGCCGCGACGATGTGCATCGCCAGCTCCAGCGCCTCGGTCATCAGGGTGACCCCGGCGGCCATGAGCTGCGGTGCCTGGAAGGCGTGCGCGGGTATGAATGGAGTTCGGTCCGTACGACCGCGGTCCGTGTGTGTGTCGGGCGGCCCCCCACCTGCCGTCCGTGCCGCGGCACGGATGCGACCCGCAGCCGGGTGGTGCTCTCGTCACCGCCCCCGCCCCCGCCGCGCGCCGCGTGGGCCGGCGCGGCCCGCGCGGGTCCGCCGACCGCCCGCCCGGGAGACACCGCCCAGTGCCCCACGGCCACCGGTCCCCTGGACCGCCGGATCACGATCACGAAGGCGAGCAGCAACAGGGCGAGGAGGAGACCCATCCAGAGGGCGGTCCAGGTGGCGTTGCTGTAGCCGGCGGCTTCGCTTTCGCGGGTACCGGCTCTGTTGTTCGCCTTGTCGTCCGCCCCGCCCTTGTCGTCCCCGCCGTCTATGGCGCCGTCTCCGGGACCTCCGGGGTTCGGGGGCTTCGAGACGGGCGCGGGGGCCTCGATGCGGGTGGCCATGTCGGCGACGAGTCCCCCCTCGATGAGGTGGCTGCCCTTCAGCGGCGGTGTCCGGTCGCCCGTCTCGACGATCTGGTCGCACAGATACTGCGGTACGCAGACACCCGCATCCTGCAGCTCGTCAACGGCCCACCGCGGTATCCGGTCGATCCTGGAGTCAGGGTGGACCATCCGGCCCCCGGCCAGGACCAGCAGAGCCGTGCCGCCGTCACCCGTCCGACCGCCCTTCGGCACCTCCACCACCAGCTGATGCCGACGCTTCTCCACGTCCGTGAGGATCTCGCGGTACTGCCGCTCGGGGCCGGCCAGCGACAACTCGTCGTCGAGTCTGACGACGTAGGGCTTGCCGCTCTCGACGTTCGAGACCCAGCACTCCAGCCACTGTGCGAGGGGGCCCGCACACGGCTCCGCGGCCGAGACCGAACCTCCCGGCACCACCGCGAGCAGCAACCCCACCAACGCACCGAGAACAGACAAACGCCCGATCGCACCCATCGCACCAACCCCCCGTGGCCTGAAAGGCACGCCCCCGCGGCCCTGAAAAAGCCCCTCCAATAGTGGAGCAGGCAACCGGGTGGCCGGAAGGGTTTGGAGAATTCCGCCGGTGGAGTTACGGCGACTTCCTTCGATTTACGATCAGTATGCTTTTCACTTCTACAACTTGAACACCTGATGGCAACGGCTGAACATCTGCCGCGCCCGATCCACCCAGTCATTGGCCAGCGCGTCGAAGTCCGCCTGGGTGATACGGCACGTCAGTGGCAGATCACAGACTCCGGCGAGACAGGGGCGCGGCCCACGTACGTCCCACACGGAAAGCATGGGGTTCAGTTGTTCGGTATTCCACGCGTTCGATGCGGCCGCCGCGATGGCGAGTTGATCCTGTCGCAGGAAATTCCCGTCCGTCGCGAAGACCACGAGAAGCCTTTTGGTGGTCATGAACCTCACCGTGACCACCCGCCCCGCCTCATGGAGATCGAATTGCAGGGACACGGAGGCGGTGTCGTGGACCGTGTGGTAATTCCGCCGGGCGACCCAGTTCTGCACCAACTGCCGCCAGTGCGTGCCGAGGCCGTATATCTCGGCGTTGCGCCCCGGATAGGAGTCGCGCCCGGAGTACGGGCCGCGCCCGGAGAAGGAGTCGCGGCCGGGGTGGGACTCCCGCCCCGGGTAGGAGTCAGGCGCCGTCACGGACCACCGCCCCGGCGACCATGGCGTCGGTCAGCCCGGCATCGAGCAGTGCCTGCGCGTGGAGCAGCAGACAGGAGGGGACGGACTCGCTCGTCGTACGGCGCCGGTGGCGCTCCTGCAACTCCTCGTACCGCACCTCGATGGTCCGGGCCACCTGCGGCGGCGGCCACACCTCGGCGCTCATGTCCTCCTCCACCAACTCGGCCAGGATCGCGGCGAGTCGGGGCCGGTCCTCGGGTCGCTTGGCCAGGCAGCGGGCGATGAGGGGCCGCAGTCCGGCCGGTACGCCGTCGAGCCGGGGCTCTCCTCGTACGACCTCCACACGCACGGCTTCCCCGCTGCCGTGCGGTGGGCGGCCGGTGAGCGCGTACACCAGGACCCCGCCCAGCGAGAACACGTCGCTCGGCGGGCCGACCCGGTCGCCGCGGATCTGCTCGGGCGACATGAACGGCGGAGTGCCGACGACGACGCCGACGCGGGTGAGGCCGGGGGCGCCGTCCACGCGGGAGATGCCGAAGTCGATGACGCGGGGGCCGTCCTGAGCGAGCAGGACGTTCGCCGGCTTGAGGTCGCGGTGGACCACGTGGGCGGCGTGGATGGCCTGCAACGCCTCGACGAGGCCGGCGCCGAGAGGGCGGACCTGGGCCTCGGGCAACGGGCCGTCTGCGCGGACCGCTTCCGCGAGGGAGGGGCCGGGGACGTACAGGGTGGCCAGCCAGGGGAGTTCGGCCGTCGGGTCGGCGTCGACCACGGCGGCGGTGTAGGCGCCGCTGACCACGCGGGCGGCGGCCACCTCGCGGGCGAAGCGTTCGCGGAACTCGGGTTCGGCGGCGAGTTCGGGGCGGGCGACTTTTACGGCGACCTCGCGGCCGGCGGGTGAGCGGCCCAGGTAGACCCAGCCCATGCCCCCCGATCCCAGGCGGCCGACTATCTTGTACGGGCCGATCTTCAGGGGGTCACTTACGGGTGTACGCACCCCGCTCACCTCATTTCGGGGTTCGGTGCGGATGTCCCGAGTGTCCCGCGAAATGCCGTGCCAGGCAGCCCTTTTCGCCCCCTCCGCCCCTACCCGTCCCCTCCCGGGGGCGGTGCCCCTTCGCCCCCGGCCGCGGGTCCGTCGTGGTTGTTCGCGCAGTCCCCCGCGCCGCTGAAAAAGCACAGCTGCGCCCCGTGCTTTTTCAGCGGCCCGCAGGGGCCGTGTCTTTCAGGGGCGCGGGGAACTGCGCGAGAAGCCCCACTCACCCGCACCCGCCATCGACCCCCCACCCCCCGAGCCATCCGGCGCAACAAAAAGTCCGCGACCGGCCGAGGAGACGTCGCTGGTCAGGGCAACCCATATCCGGCCGGTCGCGGAGCAAAGAGGGGGCGTCAGCCGAGACGGCTCACCAGCGCCCGGTACTCGTCCCACAGCTCCTTCGGCGTGTGATCACCGAAGGTGTTGAGGTGTTCGGGAACCAGCGCGGCCTCCTCCCGCCACACCTCCTTGTCGACGGTCAGCAGGAAGTCCAGGTCGGACGAGGAGAGGTCCAGCCCCTCCGTGTCCAGCGCCTGAGGCGTCGGCAGGATGCCGATCGGGGTCTCCACCCCCTCCGCCTTGCCGTCCAGCCGGTCCACGATCCACTTCAGGACGCGACTGTTCTCACCGAAGCCGGGCCAGACGAACTTGCCCTCGTCGTTCTTGCGGAACCAGTTGACGTAGTAGATCTTCGGCAGCTTGGCCTGGTCCTTGCCCTTGGCGACGTCGACCCAGTGGCCCATGTAGTCGCCCATGTTGTAACCGCAGAAGGGGAGCATCGCGAAGGGGTCCCGGCGCAGTTCGCCGACCTTGCCCTCGGCCGCGGCGGTCTTCTCGGACGCCACGTTCGCGCCCAGGAACACCCCGTGGTTCCAGTCGAAGGACTCCGTCACCAGCGGCACCGCCGTGGCGCGTCGGCCGCCGAAGAGAATCGCGGAGATCGGCACGCCCTTGGGGTCCTCCCACTCGGGCGCGATGATCGGGCACTGGGCGGCGGGCACCGTGAAGCGGGCGTTCGGGTGGGCGGCCGGCGCCTCGGCGTCCGGCGTCCAGTCGTTGCCCTTCCAGTCGGTCAGATGGGCCGGAGTCTCCTCCGTCATCCCCTCCCACCACACGTCGCCGTCGTCCGTCAGCGCCACGTTCGTGAAGACCGAGTTGCCCCACAGCGTCTTCATCGCGTTGGCGTTGGTGTGCTCACCGGTACCGGGCGCGACGCCGAAGAACCCGGCCTCGGGGTTGATGGCATAGAGCTGCCCGTCCTCGTCGAAGCGCATCCACGCGATGTCGTCGCCGATCGTCTCGACGGTCCAGCCCCGGACGGTCGGCTCCAGCATCGCCAGGTTCGTCTTGCCGCAGGCGGACGGGAAGGCCGCCGCCACGTACTTCGACTCACCCTGCGGGGGCGTCAGCTTCAGGATCAGCATGTGCTCGGCCAGCCAGCCCTCGTCGCGCGCCATCACCGACGCGATACGCAGGGCGTAGCACTTCTTGCCCAGCAGCGCGTTGCCGCCGTACCCGGAGCCGTACGACCAGATCTCGCGGCTCTCGGGGAAGTGGGAGATGTACTTGGTGCTGTTGCAGGGCCACGGCACATCGGCCTGGCCGGACTCCAGCGGGGCGCCGAGGGTGTGCACGGCCTTCACGAAGAAGCCCTCGGAGCCGAGCTCGTCCAGCACCGGCTGTCCCATACGGGTCATCGTGCGCATGGAGACGGCGACGTACGCGGAGTCGGTGATCTCGACGCCGATGGCGGAGAGCGGCGAGCCGAGCGGGCCCATGCAGAACGGGACGACGTACATCGTGCGGCCGCGCATCGAGCCGCGGAACAGGCCCTTCTCGCCCTGGAAGATGTCCCGCATCTCGGCGGGGGCCTTCCAGTGGTTGGTCGGGCCGGCGTCCTCTTCCTTCTCCGAACAGATGAACGTGCGGTCCTCGACCCGGGCGACATCGGTCGGGTCGGACGCGGCGTAGTAGGAGTTCGGGCGTTTGATCGGGTCGAGCTTCCGGAAGGTGCCCTTCTCGACGAGCTCCCCGCACAGGCGCTCGTACTCGGCCTCGGATCCATCGCACCAGACCACGTTGTCCGGCTCGGTCAGTTCGGCGATCTCGTTCACCCACGCCACGAGTTCTCGGTGGGTGGTCGGGACGGTTGAAGGGGGAGCCGCGATGTCGCGCGCCACGATTGCTCCTAAATGAGGGATTTTTTGTTGGAGGCCCCGTGGGGGCTGCGACCCGGATGCTTCTCGGATTTGATCTCTGGGCGCTCATCCGGTGCCGACCGCACTCATTTGATCATCCGACGAGAGTGCCCATATGTCCATAGGGCCTCACAGGTGAGCATCGTGACCATCACCACTCGGCGACCTTCACCCGAGAGGTTTCCGTGCGTCACTGCTGCTTCACCGCGGGTATCCATGAATGTGCTCGGGTATCCCCGTCGAAGACTCCGCGTGAGATGATGGCCACTTCAGGGAGCACGAACGGCCCTCACGGTCCCGTAAGTTACGGCTCCGTAGGTACGATGGAGGGCATGACAGCGTCCGTCCCCGATGCGCACCCGGAGACGCCGGCCGACAGCCGCCCTTCCGACGCGCGCTCCCTGCCGCATCAGATCGCCGACCAGATCACCGACGAGATCCACCAGATCACTGACGAGATCAAGCCCAAACTCCGGGGCTGGCTGCATCTCGGCATGTTCCCCGCCGTGCTCGTGGCCGGCCTGGTGCTCACCGCCCTCGCGGACTCCACGCGCGGACGCATCGCCTGCGGGATCTTCGCCCTCACGGCCTGCCTGCTGTTCGGCGTGAGCGCGCTGTACCACCGGGGCACCTGGAGCCCGCGCATGGACGGCATCCTGCGCAGGCTGGATCACGCCAACATCTTCCTGATCATCGCAGGCTCCTACACCCCGCTCACCATGCTGCTCCTGCCGGGCGCCAAGGGTCAGTGGCTGCTGTGGGGCATCTGGGGAGCGGCGCTCGCCGGCATCGCCTTCCGGGTGTTCTGGGTCGGCGCCCCGCGCTGGCTCTACACCCCCTGCTACATCGCGATGGGCTGGGCGGCCGTCTTCTTCCTGCCCGACTTCATGCGCACGGGCGGCATCGCCGTCCTCGTCCTGGTGATCGTCGGCGGCCTCCTCTACAGCGCCGGCGGAGTCATCTACGGCCTCAAGCGCCCGGACCCGTCACCACGCTGGTTCGGCTTCCACGAGGTCTTCCACTCCCTCACCCTCGCCGCGTTCGTCGTGCACTACGTGGGCATTTCGATGGTGGCCTACCAGCACGCATAGCCACTCCCCTTCCTTCTTGGCCACGGCTCCCGAGCCGTGGCCATTTTCGTATGCCCGGCCACAAGGCGAGAGACAGTACCGATTGACAGTGACTCCATTTTGACAGTTACTCTCATTTCATGGCTACTGTCACTCAGTCTTCCTCCGCTCGGCCCGACCCCCGCCGCTGGTGGGCCCTCGGCGCCCTCGTCGCGAGCATGCTGGTGCTCGGCTTCGACATGACGATCCTCAACGTGGCTCTGCCGACCATGGCCGAGCAGCTCGGCGCCACCACCGGGGAACAGCAGTGGATGGCGGACGCGTACATCGTCGTCTTCGCGGCCCTCATGCTCCCGGCCGGACTGCTCGGCGACAGGTTCGGACGTCGGCGGATGCTGATCACCGGGCTCGGGATCTTTCTCGCCGGGTCGGTCGTGGGCGCGCTCGCCCAGGACGTGAACGCGGTCGTCGGCGCCCGTGCCGTGATGGGTGTCGGGGCCGCGCTGGTCACACCGCTCGCCCTCTCGGTACTGCCCTCGCTCTTCGCACCCGACGAGCGCACCAAGGCCGTCGGCATCGTCTCGGCGGGCTCCACGCTCGGCCTGCCGCTCGGCCCGATCATCGGCGGCTGGCTCCTCGACCACTACTGGTGGGGCTCGGTGTTCCTCATCAACATCCCGATGGCGGCGATCGGCATCGCCGCCTGCGTCTTCCTGCTGCCCGAGACCCGGGATCCCGCCTCACCCAGGGTCGACGCCGTCTCTACCGCGCTCACCGCCGCCGGCCTCGGCTCGCTCGTCTACGCGATCATCGAGGCACCCACTCGCGGCTGGGGCGACCCCCTGGTTCTGGGCATGTTCGCCGGAGCCGCGGTACTGATCACCGCCCTGGTGCTGCGCGAGCGGCGAGCCGTGCGCCCCATGCTGGACATGGGCCTGCTCGCCCACCGCGGATTCCTCTTCAACGCACTCGCCGCGACCCTCGTCATGTTCGTCCTGTCCGGCCTGATGTTCGCCCTGCCGCCGTACCTCCAGGCCGTCCTCGGCAACGACGCCCTGGGCACCGGGGTACGGCTGCTGCCGCTGATGGGCGGCCTGCTGGTCGGCGCGCGGCTGGCGCAACCGGTCGTCGAACGCTTCGGGTCCCGGTCCGTGGTCAGCGCGGGACTGGTGGTGCTGGCCTTCGCCGCATTCCTCGGCAGCCGTACGACGGTGGAGTCCGGCTACGGGTTCACGGCACTGTGGCTGTCGTTCGCCGGGGCCGGGTTCGGGTTCTCGATCGTGCCCGCGATGTCCGGCGCCCTCGGCACCCTGCCCACCGACCGGGCCGGCAGCGGCTCGGGGCTGCTGATGACGCTGCGCCAGGTGGGCGGCGCGATCGGCATCGCCCTGCTGGGCAGTCTCCTGGCGGACGTCTTCCGCGACCGGCTCGACGTCACCGGCCTGCCCGCATCGGCGGCCGACACCGCCGGGGACTCGGTGGTCGCGGCACACGTAGTCGCCGAACGGGCGGGCGTGGCCGATCTCCTCACGTCCTCGAACGATTCGTACGTCCACGGCATGGGCCTCGTCCTGCTGGTGTGCGGCGGCGCGGCCCTGGTCGCGGCGCTGCTGGCGGCGGCCTTCCTGCCGAGCGCGCCGACGGCCCGGAGCGGGCACGGCGTGCGGAGCCCCGGCCCTGACCTGGCCATGTCGAAGCCCGATGCCCGACAATGACGGCATGACGGCCGCACGCCCCAGCACCCCCACCACCGACCGCCCCCCTCTCAGCCTCCGTGAACGGAAGAAGATAAAGACCCGCGAGGCGATCCGCGCCGCGACCTACGCACTGGTCGAGGAGCAGGGCTACGACGCCACGACGATCGAGCAGATCGCCGACCGGGCGGAGGTCTCGCCGTCGACCGTCTTCCGGTACTTCCCGACCAAGGAGGACATCGTCCTCACCGACGAGTACGACCCGATCCTCCTGGAGGAACTACGGGCCCGGCCGGCGGACGAACCATGGCCGGACAGCATCCGGTACGTGATGCGGGAAGCCGTCCGCACAGGCATCGAGGAGGACATCGCGGTGGCGCGGCTGCGCACCCACCTGATGGTCCAGGTCCCCGCGGTGCGCTCGCGCATGATGGAGAGCATGTCGGTCACCGGCCGCATGCTCTGCACCGCCATCGGCGAGCGCACCGGCCGGGACCCCGACAGCCTGGAGGTACGGGTCTGGGCGATGTCCCTCATCGGCGGTCTGATGGAAACCTCCCTCTACTGGGCCGAGAACGACCACCAGGACGACTTCGCCGAACTCGTCGACCGCACCCTGACCACTCTCCAACACGGCCTCCGGACGGAAAATCCCTGAGGCCGCACCACTCCCCCATGCCATCCTGACCAGGTGAAAGCAGCCGAGATCCACGTCGAAGTAGCCCCCGAGCTGGCCCTGTTCGTCCCCCACGGCCGCCGGGCGGGAGCGACGCCGCTGGCCACCGACGGCGTCTCGACACTGGGCCACGTGATCGAGTCCCTCGGCGTCCCCCTCACCGAGGTCGGCGCGCTCGTCGTGGACGGCCGCGAAGTTCGGGTGTCGCACATCCCGGCGGACGGCGAGTCGGTGACCGTACTCCCGGTCGAGCGCCCTCAATCCGTGCCCGGCGCCCCACTCCGCTTCCTCCTCGACGTCCACCTCGGCACGCTCGCGCGGCGGCTGCGGTTGTTGGGGGTGGACGCGGCGTACGAGTCCACGGACATCGGCGACCCCGCACTGGCCGCGCAGTCCGCCGCCGAGCAACGGGTGATGCTCAGCAGGGACCGGGGGTTGCTGCGGCGGCGGGAGTTGTGGGCCGGGGCGTACATCTACAGCACACAGCCGGAGGAGCAACTCCGTGATGTGCTGGATCGTTTCGCACCCGAGTTGTGGCCGTGGAGTCGGTGCACCGCGTGTAATGGGCTGCTGAGGGCGGCGACGAAGGAGGAGGTCGCGGATCGGTTGGAGGGTGGGACGCAGAAGTCGTACGACGTGTTCGCGCAGTGCGATGCGTGTGGGCGGGCTTATTGGAAGGGCGCGCACCACGAGCAGTTGGAGGCGATCGTGGTGCGTGCCCTTGAGGAGAGGTCACGATGAACGGGCTGGAGCTACTCGGGTGCGCTCACAGGCACCGAGGCTCTGAAATTCTTGAGCGTCACGACATTGCGCGCTGAGGTGCCGGACATCTCCAGCCGCTGTTCGAAGCGCACGACTCGGCCGGATTCGTTGACCCACACGTCGCAGGCAAACTTTTTGGTGCCTGTGGCACGCATCCTGTCGTACAGCCGAGGCTCCACCGTCCGGAGCTGGTCCTGGGCGATATTCCCGGAGAGTCGGTATGCCGGGGCTCCGTACACCTCTTCTGGCCCCTTTCGGGACTTCGGCCCGAGGTCCAGGAGCAGTTGTGCGTATGCACCGTAGTCAGCCAGGCCCGCGTTTGAGGAGCCCAGTTCCGTGCGCTGCCAATCCCCAACTGCTCCGCTGTCATCACGTGTTCGCGTGTAGGTGGCGTCCTCCAGCAGGATCGTCTCCGCACTGAACGCTTGGCCCTTCGGAACACTGTCGGTGGTCGTCAAGGTCAGCTTGCCCGTAGGGGCGGATCCGTTGAAGTTCATCCGGCCGGCCATGACGACCGTCAGCGTGGAGCTCGTATAGGTCTCGACCTCGACCTCGACCGAGTAGGGCGCTGGATCGGCGTTCTTGAGCGCCGCCTCGACGTCGAACGAATTATCAGACCCCGGCGTGGCCGATGCTCCGCTCTTCGCCGTCGGCGCGGATGCGTTCCCGGTATCGCTGGCGCCACAGCCGGTGAGCAGGACGACGGCCGCGATACCGGCCGCCGCGGTGGCCAAGTGGCGCATGACAGGGATCCTCCTCAAGCATGGCTGACAGGGCGCCGAGTCTGTCATGGGCACAGCCAAGCACTCCACTTCTTTCAACCCACCGCCATCCCCAGCGCCCCGGCCGCACCAGACTGTCGTCAACCCGTTCAAGCCTTGCCCGAGACCGCACACATCGGCGGTCGCGCGCGACGGCCACAGGTAAGACCACGGCCCCGTACCCGACGGACAACCGCCAAGTACCGGGCCGTATCGCTGAAGGCCAGAGGCGCTGAAACGGTTGCGGCCTCGCGGCGGGCGAGATCCGGTGGCTACGCCCGTGTGGTGTGGCTGAAGCCGAGACAGGTCAGTCCTTCGGCCTGGCACAGCCTGTCGGAGGGGCCGCCGACCTCCGTCTGGAGGAGTTGGCGGCGGGTCAGCCGACCGATCAGGTGCGCGTATGCCTCGCTACACCCCCACCGGCCTCAACCACGCTTCCGGGGTGCCGCCGTCGACCAGAGCAAGCCGCGACGACCGGCCCGTGACGACGGTGCGAAGCCCTCAGCTTGGGAAGCTGCGAGCATGTGGGGCCCGTTGCATCGCTGACCTGGGCGAACGGCTGGGCTGCGGCCTCGTCAGGCTCGGGTGATTTCACCGTGATTCCTCGCTGTTCCCCGCTCGATCTGGTGCGCTTGTGGTGCGGTCGGGCAACAGGCCACCGCGGGTGCTACAGCCTCAGATCTTGAGGATGTAGTACGGGTGCCCGAAATTGGTGTGCCGGGTCGTGGCTGTCGGCACCTTAGCCTCGATCGTTCATGAGTCCTCGTCGGTTTGCTGACGGGGGCTCTGTGCTTGCGAGGTGCGGAATCTCGTGGGCTGGGGCAGGTTGGTGGCCCGGCTGTCGCGTCGGGTGGGCGCCGGGGTTCCACGGCTCCGGGATGTTGCTGTAGTTCGTCGGGACGGTCGGAGCCGCTGGTCAGCCGGGGTTCGGCAGGGCCGCGAGTCGCTGGATCGCGCGGGTGATCGCATCCGTCCAGGGCCATCGGGCGGTGAAGCGGAGCCAGCGGCGGCGGCCGGTGGTGACCAGCTGGGCGGCGGCGGAGAACAGCCGCACGCGAAGCCGTTTGGGCTCCCAGCGGCGGGTTTCTGCAATCAGGGCGAGCATCGGCATCCAGGCGAGGAGGTCGAGTGCGATCTGGACGATCTCCAGCCAGATCCGGTTCTGGGCGGTGTCGTGCAGGGGAAGGTTGCGCAGTCCGGTGGCGCGGGCGCCTCGGATGCGGTCCTCGCAGCGTGCCCGCCGTCGGTGACGCAGCTCCAGGTCGGCGAGCTGGCCGCCTTTTGTGTTGGTCGCGAAACAGGTCAGCCGCAGTCCGTCGAGGTCGGTGAAGCGCAACTGGGCGCCGGGGTGCGGCCGTTCCTTGCGGACGACCAGCCGCATCCCCTTCGGCCACGTGCTCAGGTCGGGCATGTCGGTGATCTCTGCGACCCAGGCGCCGGGCCGCTCGGTGCCGCCTGCGTCGTAGGCCGGTGTCCATGCCTTCTTCGGGATCTTCAGGACGGCCTGGTGGATGGCGTCGGTGATGGTCATTCCGACGGAATACGACAGCCACCGGCCCCGGCGGGAGAGCCAGTCGTGGAAGACGTGGGTGCCGCCGGCGGAGTCGGTCCGGATCAGTGTCTGCCGTCCCCACCGCAGGTGTCTGGGCAGCTGGGCCAGGGCGAGTTAGGCGGTTTCGATGTGGTCGGTGGCGGTGTTGGAGCCGGCGTTGCCGGGCCGCAGCAGCGCGGCCACCGGTTCCCCGGACCCGGCCTCGCCGTGGTCGACGAACGCGACGAGCGGGTGATGGCCGAAGGTCTTCTTCCAGGTCGCAGTCGCATCCTGCTTCTCGGAGTGCGCCAGGACGAGGACGCCGTCGATGTCCACGATCACCGTGCCGTCGGCGGCCGGACCATCCGCACCGGCCAACTCCCAGACCCGCGACCTCACTTCGGCCAGCGCCGACCGGATCGCGGTGAGAGCCTTCGGCCGGCTGCAGCGAGAGCGTCGACGAGACGGGAGACCGTCGGATCGGAGGCCACGGGGCCGAACACGTGCGGCTCGGCCCGCAGCATGCCGACGTCGGCCAGACAGTCCCCGCCCAGCGCGACGGCCAGGGCCACATCCAGCAGGATCTTCCCCGGATCGTGCACTGCCCGCGGCTTGCGCCACGGCGCCAGTGCAGCCGATATCGCGGTGTCCAGCCCGGACTTGCGGACCGTCTCGACCAGCAGCACCGCCCCGGCCTGCGAGACCACCCCACGGCCGCCGCCCTCGACACGAACACACGGATACGACCCGCTACGCTTCTTCACCTGGAGAGTGCTTCTTTCCTCGCAGCTGACAGGACCCTCGACAAGTCCCATCGTTGCAGGTCAGCAGCACTCTCCGCTTATTTGATCAAGACCCGGACAGGCTCACTCGCGAAAGCGCAAGGTTAGGACCATGAGTCGTTGGAAGCTCTACGGCAACTGGTACGCCGACTGGGCCGGCCTCTCTATCGAGCAGCTGCGGGAGCGCCGGACCTTGGCCGCTCAGCGGGCTGAGGGTGCTGCGGCGCGTGGCATGGGTCGTAGCCCCAAGGCTGCACGGGGATGGCGTGAGCGGCTACACGCTGTCGATGACGAACTCCTGAGGTGGGTTTCCAGGGCGCGTAGCCACGACGTGAGGGTCTGAGCCTCAGTCGACGACAGCCAGCCACGATGGCGAGTGCGCCGGATAATCAAACGGGTGTGTGCCTCGTCCCACCTGAGCTTGACGCTGGTGCGGAGTCTGGCGTGTGAAGGGGGCTGTCTCTTTGCTCTCTCGACCTGCAGTGCTGTGACGCTGCATGTACGAAGTCGGCCAAGCTGACGTCTTCCCGACAAGTACGGGCAGGTGCTACATGTTGCGAGATCATTTCTCTCTTCAACAATCGCCAGCGTGACACAGGCTTGCTTAGTAGGGTCGCGGTGACCGAGGTTTGTGGACTAGTCCACTGCGTATCAGGTCAAACTGTGCCACAGTGGACATAGTTAACCTCCCTCAGTAACGGGCTGAGTACAAACGCTGTTAGTTGCGTAGTTGATGTGGGTAACCTGGACAAGGGGGTGTCGTGATGGCGAAGAAGCTGAGCTTTGCTCGACCGCCAGTGCGGTCGGTGGTTCTGAGCGTTTTCCTGCAGCCACTTGCGAAGCTTCGAACGCTTGATCTAGCGCCGCTGCGCGTTGAGTGGCGTCACCAATACCCCGAGCTTCAGGAGTTGACTCCACTTCCGTCGTGGGGCCCCCAAGAGCCGGACTCTGTACAGTTTGTGCAGTCCGGGCTTTCGTGGCCCATGCCGCTGTGCGTATTCGCCACAGAGAGCGGTGATCGGCGGATCCGATTCCAGCATGACCGCTTCATTCTGGCCTGGATTTTCGAGCCTGAAAGTGACGGATATCCAGGTTTTGATACTTTGAAGTCTGAGCTAAGTGAGAAGCTGGAGCGATTTAGCAAGCTATCTCATGAAGCGGTCGGTGAGATCCCGGAAGTCAAGCGCATCTCGGTTGAGTACACCAATAACTTGCTGGGGATCGCAGCGCACGAGGCCATGGCCGGCGTGCTGACCGGATGGAATAAGGAAAGCTCTTTCCCCTTTGGTAAGCCTGACTATTCCGGGTTCAGGGTGCATTACTGTGATTATGAAGATCACCCTAACGTCGGGGTACTGGTGGGGGTTGACTCGGCGGTAGGGGAGAGCGCCGAGGAGGAAATCCCCGACAGCTCAAATCTCACGCTAAGTGCAGAAGCGGACGTCGAATCTGGATCCGACTTCTGGGGTGCACTTGAAGAGGCGCATGATGTGGTAACTAGCGTCTTTGAAAAGGTGACTAGCGAGCGCATGCGACGCGAATGGGGGGAGAAGTGATGAATGTCTGGAGTGCTTCGGCTGCGGGTGTTGGGCGATGCACATCATCTCTCGGCTTACCGCAGGATTTTGCGCGACCCTCAAGGCGTTCTGCGCCTGCCGGGATGTGGGTCATCCGGAAATTTGCTTCCCATCTCGCTGGTGAAAGCGCTTCCCACTTCTTGCAGCCGCTCGGCGTATCTACAAAACTAGAGCTGCAGATGTACATCAGCTCTAAGCTCCAGGAACTTCGTTCGCTTGAGGTGGGCTGGGATGGAGGACACGCTGACTCTATCTCTCAAGGTGTAACCCACCAGGTCTATCGCATCCTCGACCACTTGACAGACAGTCGCAGTGTTTACCCATTCCTGACGCCTACATCCGAGGGTGGTGTTTTGACTGAGTGGCGCGCAGGTAAAGAGCGTCTGGAAATCGAGTTTACCCCTGGCGAGGCTCCCTATGTCTACGCAGTCAATGTTGACGGTAGCCTTAGGATCGACGGTCACCTAGGGGAAAAGGGGATCGCCGCCGACGCTCGACGCGCACTTAAGGACCTTTCGCTCAGGGTCTGGGCCAGTAATCCCGCGTGGAAGAGACTGTTTGTCTGAAGTGGCCTGAGCGGGAGGGGGATACTGGCCTTGGAGAGTTCGTCGACGTGGGATGACGCGTCTATTCTGGACGAGGAAGTCATCTATCGCCGGGTTCCGGATGTTCCGAATTTTCTCACTGCGGACCTCATCAGTGGAGATAGGAAGCCGAGTCGTGCTGCTTTCCAGTTCGACAGTGACGGTATATCGATCCACCGGAAAGCCTTGCTAGATGAGCACGGCCTGGGGCCTGATTCTGTAATAAAGAAGCCTGGGCAGATGGTCTTTTCTTTTCTTGCTGCTGTTCCTCGATCTCATGGTGTCGGGATCATTTATGATCCCGTAGATGAACCTCCGGCTGGCTTTGCCCACGCGCTCATTAGAGGTGAGAAACCTAGGCCCGATGACAAGGCATTGAGGGCGCGGGTTGGTGACGCGCTGGCGGAGGCGTCGGTGCGCGTTTATTGAGCGCAATCAGTCTTTCAACCGTTGTTCTGGCCCGAGCCACCGAAAGTGAGCCAGGGCGGCGGGTGGGTTGAACGCACACTTGTCACGTGTGTCTCCAGCAACCCCGTGCCGGCCTTAGCCACGCATTTCGGATTCGTCACGGCCGCAACCTCGCTCCGACTTGGGTGCTGTTGGTGACAGCTGACAGGGGTCACATGGACGGCGTAGCGGCACCTGGCGGCTGCCCAGCCGCGATGTACCCCTTCTCTCGCATCAGGCGGCTGTTTGCTGTACGCGCGGCACGGGCCCCGTCCGGGCTGGAGCGGGGCGGAGACTGGAGCGCAGGCCCGGCCGGGGGCCGGGCCGCGTGCGGGGAGCGGAGCGAGCCGCCTTGAACCAGTAGAGAAAGTTTGAATCATGCTCTCGCTGCCCTGTGTGTCCGGTCCCGGGAGATGCTTGACACTTCGGTCCCAGCTGATGGTTGACGGTGGCCGTGATCGGCTTTGCTGTGCACGTCGTTGCGGCGTGTGGGCTACCGGTCATGTCGTCCGCTTGCCGACCGCCAGCAAGTGGGAGCTCGCTGCCAGCAGTTCGGGATACGGCTCCGCCATGCGCGCGGCGGTCAGGGCTGACTCGAAGAGCGGGGAGTCGGTGAGGGGCTTGCCGGTGTGGCGTTCGGTGGCGGCCAGGAGGGACCAGGCCGGGCCTTCGATACCGTAGACCTGGGTGTTGGTGAAGTCGGCGGTGGTTACCTCGTCGAGCAGTTGGGCGCCGCTGTGGAAGTACGCCTTCGTGAACGCTTTCTTTCCGTCGTGGATCTGGGTGGCGAGGATGCCGGAGATGCTCTCGCGCAGGGGCTGCTTGTGGAGGTGCGCGAAGGCGGTGTGTTCGAAGAGGGAGGCGTAGCGGTTGATGCCGGCCGCCGCGAGGAGGCCGCCCGGTTTGAGGACGCGGTGGGCCTCGGCGAGCGCCCGGTCGCGGTCGGTGCGGTCGGGAAGGTGGTAGAGGGGGCCCAGGAGGAGCACCACGTCGTACGAGGCGTCTTCAGCCGTGAGGTTGCGGGCGTCGCCCAACTCGACTGTGGCGCCCGCCCGTTCCGCCTGGGTGAGGTGGCGGGAGATCGGGTCGACGACGTGGACGTCGTAGCCGTCCGCCACCAGCCAGCGGGCGTGGGTGCCGGGGCCGCCGCCCACGTCGAGGATCCGGGCGGGCGGGGGCGGCAGGTGACGGCGTAGCAGCTCCTGGGTGCGGACCATCTCCAGGTGTCCGTCCGCCGTCGTGGACAGCCGGTCGGCCTCGTCGATCGTCTCGGTGTAGAACCTTACGATCTCCGGCGCTACCTCAGGGGTCGTCATACGCGGCATTCTCGTGCCGAGCGGGGTGGATCTGCCTTCCGAGCCGCCGAGTTCAGGCTTCTGGTTGCTCGATCGGAATTTCGTACGCAATCTCCCAGCGCACATCCGGAACGGTGATGTTGGCCGTCTCCACAGGGCGTCCGTCGCTGTCGTAGTACGTGCGCTCGATGCGGGTCAGAAGGTCGCCGATGCTGATGCCGAGCAGGTTGGCCTCTTCCTGAGTGGCTCGGCCGGGGCGGGGGACCTCGACGGCTGTGTCGACGGTGATGTCGATGGATCGCATGCGTTCGACGACGCCTTGGCCGGCGAGCGGACCCATCTCGGGAAGGACGATCGGGGTGCCG
This sequence comes from Streptomyces sp. NPDC057474, assembly GCF_042802555.1. NCBI lineage: Bacteria > Bacillati > Actinomycetota > Actinomycetes > Kitasatosporales > Streptomycetaceae > Streptomyces > Streptomyces sp. NPDC057474. The sequence continues at coordinate 23,565 of NZ_JBHVDX010000078.1, forward strand.
TCGGTGACGGCCATCGGTTCCCACGACTCGGACAGTTGAACCGAGTGCCCGTCCGCCAGGAACTCGTACCGGGTGACGACGCAGGGATCGCCCGGGGCGAGGGCGAGGCGCTGGGCGATGTGTTCCGGCGCTGGGACGCGGGCCTGGCTGTGGGACTCCCAGGTGCCCCGCCTGCCCTGCTCCTTCATGTCGGCGCGGAACGGTGAACCTCCACGGCGCTCTCGGTGCCGGGACCGGACCATACGCAACCGTTCACGAGGCGCACGGACGTAGGTGCCTGAGCCTGCGCGGCCTTCGAGAACCCCCTCGATGATCAGGCGTTCCATGGCCCGCTGGGTGACGTTGCGGCCCACCCCGTACTCCTCGGCGAGCTGGGCACGCGAGGGCAGGCATTCGCCGACGGCCCATTCACCGTTCCTGACTCGATGGCGCAGGTCGTCCGCGACATGGAGGTACGGGGCCTCTCTCGGCATACGGCTCTCCGTGCTGCCCCGAAGTCGCGGGGCCGGTGGTGCGGTTGACGGCGACATTGACAAGTTACTGCATCAGGTAGAAGCTACTGAAGTAGAAATACGGAACGTGACTTCATGCTCACTCGGGGGATTCGTGTGTCCGAAGGTCGAAAGCATCGCTGTACGGCTGGCCCTCGCCACCGGCTCCGAGGTACGCCGCAATGAGAGCGCCGCAGGTGTCCGTCTGGAGGCAGACCTGCCCCAGAACCTGAGCGAGACCAAGCGCAAGGCCGTCCTCGCGGTCATCGCCGACGCCGACACGTACGGGCATGAACGCACCGCAGCCGGAGACCGACTCTGGGTGCTCATCCACAACAAGGCCGAAGAAAGCCCCGGCGACCGCTGACACGGCCCCGAGGCATGGCCGATCTGAGTAGGAGACCGACAATGCACCTTATATCACGGGCACTTACATGGGTGGAAGCGTTGCTCTTCGGGCCACCCGACCCTGCAACCAGCCGCCGCGCGGCCCGCGACACGAGCACCGGCACCGGCACCGCCCCGACCACCTCTTCGGGCGAGTCCGTGCGCCACCCCTCACCCGAGATGTGGGCCGCCTTCCTCGCGAGTGCTCGGCGCCGTAGAGACCGAACCCGATGTCCGTGGCCTCGCACCGAACTGCCGGAAATCACCGCCGAGGACATCGCCAGCACCCTCGTCGGCGCGTACGTCCTGACTCCCGAGGTGCGCCAACGGATCAGGCAGGCACGACAGTTCGCGGAGGCAAGCTGATGACCGGGGGACGGGTTCGAGCCACCGCCCGACGCGTCGAGATCCCCATGCTCCGCGCCTACCGGCTGTGGTTCGAGCACACCCGCAAGTGCGCCGACGGCTGCAAACACGTCCACACAGCACAGGACGGCTGCGAAATCGGACGGGAGCTGTGGGGCACGTACCGCCTCACGCGCATCGGGAAAGGCGGGACCACGCCATGAGTTGGACCATCGAGCGCGCACCCGGGCGGCCTGTGCGTCGTACGGATGACGACGGGATCGCCGTACCGCTGCGGCTGAACGGGACCGGTGACCGGCACCCCACCGACACCGACATGACCCTCACTCTCGCAGAGGCCGAACATCTGCACGCCGCCCTCTGCCGCGCCCTCGACGGCCAGCCCCCGCCTCCGACCGCGCCGGACTGTCGTCAACCCGTGCAAGCCTCGCCCGGGGCCGCGCACATCCTCGTTCGCGCGTAACGGCCACGGCCCCGTACCCGACGGACTACCGCCGGATACGGGGCCGATCGTGCTGACCTAATTGATCGTCAGCCGCGCTTCACATCCCCCTTCCCACAAGCCAGACCATCCCTGTTCCGGTCCAGCTTCAGCGGGTCGTCCTTGCCGTTGACCTTCAGGCGGCCGTAGTTGTTCTCCTTCAGCCATTCGCAGCGGGACGCCGTCGTCTTCTTGACCTCCGCCGGGAAGGCCGTCGGGACGCAGACGTTGGCCGTGCCGTAGTGGCGGTCGCAGCCCGAGATCGTGGGGCTGACCTTCTTCGACTTGGTCTTCTTCTGGGGGCCGGTGGTCTTGCCCTTCGGGGCGTCCGCGAATTCGTGGACGTGGGCCGAGGGGGCGTCGCCGGAGGCCTGCGCGAGGGCTGACGGGCCCTGGAGGTGGACCCATTCCGCCACCGACGGGACACCGTTGGCGTCGACCGCGAAGAGCATGTACCAGCCGGGCGGGGCCAGGTTGGGGTTGCTCGTCACGTTCAGGTCGATGTTGTTGCCGTCAACCGAGAGGGGGAGGTCCACGAAGCGCTGGTTCGGGTCGGAGGAGTGCGTGACCGCTGCGGGGCGGATCAGTTCCGCCTTGGCGATCGGGCGGTCCACCGTGATGCGCTGCGTGTCGCCGTACACCCACTCCTTGTCGATCACCGACGTGATCTTCGGGCGGGCGCCCTTCAGGAGGTACGGCGGGGTGTAGATCGACACGTCGTGGTTCCAGGTGCCGTTGCCCGGGTTGTCACCCGTGGTCATGACGCGGCCGTCGGGGAGGAGGAAGGCCGAGGAGTGGTAGCCGCGGGCCTCGGGGTCCGTCGCCACCGGGTCGAAGGTGCTGGTGGCGGGGTCGTAGATCGACGTCTCGAACACCGGGTCGGCGCGGTTGTGCAGGGCGCCGCCCGTCTCCAGGACCTTGCCGTCGGGCAGCAGGACCGCCGAGACGTACATCTTGCCCTGGTTGCCGGTCTGGGCGACCTTGCCGTTGCCGAGGTCGACCGTGCCCTGCGGGATGGGCGGGCCGGCGACGTACGCCGGGTTCGCGGCCTTCAGGTCGATGACGTCCGTCAGCCGGTTCGCCTCGGGGTTGGACTCGATGTTGCCGCCGCCGATCGTCAGGACCTTCTGGTCCTGGGCCGGGGGCAGCAGCACGCTCGCGGACTGGTCGCGCTCGTCCTTCCGCTGCAGGCCCGGGATCTGGGTGATCGTGTTGGCGCCGTAGTCGTAGATGGCGCTGCCCGTGCCGGGGATGTTGTTGCCGAAGACATGGCTGCCCGAGTAGAAGAGGCGGCCGTCCTGCATGAGGATCATCGACGGGTACAGGCCCCAGTACGACCAGGTCTGGTTGACCTTCCAGAGTTCGAGCCACTTCTGCTCGGCGTCCGACCACAGCTCCGCCGCCACCGAGCCGGTGGAGTCCTCGCGCAGACCGCCGAACGAGATGACGTCACCGTTGCCGAGGATCGTCGCCGACGGGTACCAGTGGCCGTCGTTCATGTCGTTGGTCTTGCTGTAGGTCTCGGTGACCGGGTCGAAGATGTACGAGTCCTTGTAGCCCTCGTAGCCATGCGAACCGTCCGCCGCCGGGTACGCCTTGTTGCCGCTCATCACCAGCACACGGCCGTCGTCCAGCTGCACATGGCCCGCGCAGAACATGTCGTCCGGGGTCGGGATCTGCTTGTACGTGCCGTTCTTCGGGTCGTACACCGCCGAGGTGAACGTGCCCGCCTCGAACATCTGCTCGCTGTTGCCGGAGCCGGCGATCAGCAGCACCTTGCCGTTGTTGAGGACGACGGAGTGCATGGAGCGAACGGGGTTCTGGGTGGGCAGTACGTCCCAGCGGCCGTTCTGGCATTCGTCCGGCGTGCCCGTGCACTCCGGCTCGGGGACGGGGTCGGCGACCTGGTCCATCGTGTAGTCGTCGGTGGTGACGGAGCCGGTGCCGTAGACGGAGACGCCCCAGGTGATCCGGTCGGTGCCCGCCGGGATCTCGGGGGTGCGGACCGTCGCCTCGGTCCAACTGCCCGCGATGTCCAGCGTCTTGAGGTCGGTCCAGTACTGCCAGCCGGCCGTGGTGTCGTGCCGGAACAGGGTGACGGACGTGTCGGGGGTCGTCGACTTGTACCAGAGCGCCAGGTCGTACTGCTTGCCCACCGTGACGGAGGGCGCGCAGGCGGCCGACTCGGTGATCAGGGCCTTGCGGTCGCCGGAGACCCGGCGGGTCAGCTCGACCTTCATGGCCTTGGTGCCGGAGTGCGCTCCCGCCACCGTGGTGAAGGTGAAGTCGTTGTCGCCCCAGCCCGACTTCTCCCAGCAGTACGGCATGCCGTCACTGCCGGCGGTCTCGAAGCCGGGGTTCTGGATGAGGTTGGCGGCGGACGCGGGTTGGGGCGAGACCAGCAGGAGGCCGGCGGCGAGCGCTCCGACCGCCAGCAGGGCTGTTCTTCGTCTGGGTCTGGGTCTGATACGGATCTTCAAGGGGTTCTTCAGGTGGATCTTCACGCGGCTCTCCTTGCCGGCTCGGCCTGCTTCTCCTCGCCGCGCTCCCCACGGCGAGACGTCTTTCGCGGCAGATAGACCAGCGCCTCGGTCCCCACGAAGCGCAGCACGAACGTCGTCACCAGGGCGAGCGCGGTCGCGGGCAGCGCCCCCATCTCGAACCGGCCGACGAACAGGGCGATCAGCGGGATACGCAGCACCAGGTCGGCGTTGGCGAGCAACGCGAACCGGCCGATGCGGTCCCACCCCTTGCGGTGCTTGCGCCGCTCGCGGAAGCACAGGTGCTCGATGAGGAAGAAGTTCCAGAGCACCCCGAGCTGGTTGGCGAGGATCTCGGCGGGGACGTAGTGCATGCCGGCCGAGGTCAGGGCGTACAGCCCCGCGAGGTTCGGCAGGAAGCCGGTGACACCGATCAGCCCGAAGACCGTCATGCGGGCCAGCGGCGATGCGGTGCGCAGCCCTACGAGGTGGCGCAGGAACCTGAGGCCCTCCTGCGCGGTCGACTTGGATTCGCCGGCGTACCGGTCCTGGAAGACGAACGGCACCTCCGTGACCTGCCGCGGGCGGCTGCGGACGGCGAGTTCGAGGAGGATCTTGTAGCCGAGCGGCTGGAGGATGTCGGCGGTGACCGCGCTGCGACGGATCGCGAAGAAGCCGCTCATCGGGTCGCTGATGCCGTGCAGCCGGCGTGGGAAGAGGGACTTGGTGAGCCAGGTCGCCCCACGCGAGACGGCCACGCGGTAGCTGCCCGCGAGTCCGGCCCGGCTGCCGCCCTTGATGTAGCGGGAAGCGACCACCAGACCCGCTGACGACCGCTCCCCGGTCGCCACCAACTCCGGTACCAGCGACGGCGGATGCTGGAGGTCGCCATCCATGACGACGATCCAGTCGGACGTGGCCGCCTTGATGCCCTCGACCACCGCGCCGCCGAGTCCGCCGACCGGTTCGTCGCGGTGCAGGACGGTCACCGGGAACGGGCAGTCCTGCGCGGCCTCGTTGATCACATCGGGGGTGTCGTCGGTGGAGTCGTCCACAAAGACGACCTCGCAGGGCAGCCGCCCGGGCACCGTCTCCGTGATCTGGTGCAGCAACTCCCGTACGTTGGCGGACTCGTTGAAGGTCGGTACGACGATGGTGACGGCCCCCGGCTCGGGGATTTCCGCCCCGCGTACGGCCGGGTCGCCCAGCTCTTCGGGGGCGGTGGACTCGTAGCTTCCGCTGTTCATCGGTCGCCTCCAGCGGCCTCGGTCTCGCGGATTCGGTCGTTTCCAGCGGCCTCGATCTTGCGGATCTCGATCCGGTCCTCGCCGGTGCCGAAGGTGGCGACCGGCGTCGAGTTCTCCATCGCGCCCTTGACGTTGGGCAGGTCGACCGCGTCGCGCCGCACGGTGGGGGAGGCGACCACGTAGTCGAGGTCGCGCCAGCCGCGCGGCATCGTCTTCGTCACCGCCGGGTCGAGGTCTGCCTTGTAGAACCAGATGACGCCGAGCCCGGGCTTGTAGCCCTCGTGGACGAGGTCGAGCCAGAGCGCGTCGTCGACGAGGACACGGGTGCCCGCGGGGTCGTCGACCTCACTGCCGAGCCACTTGGCGGCTTCCTGGTAGGGCGCGTTGGCGTTGAACGTCATCGCGGTGTGGTTGCCGTCGTACCAGCGGGGGACGACGTACACCGCCGCGGCGGCGGCCAGGGCGACGGCGACCGTGCGGCGCGCCCAGGTCAGGGCCCGTTTCTCGGTCGCGTCGCGCCACCTGCGCAGGACGCCGTGCGCGACGCTCGCGGTGCCGCCCGCGAGGACGAGGGCGAGGAAGGGGAGAGCCTGGAGGACGTACATCGCGGGCAGATAGCCGGGGCGCAGGGCCATTCCGGCGAGGATCGCGACGGCGAGCGCGGGTCCCGCAAGGGCTCTCGCGGTCACCGACCAGCGCCAGGTGACCAGGAGCAGCAGCGCGCCGGCGAGTCCGCCGAGGGGCAGGACGCGGTCGTAGTAGAGCCAGGACTGCAGGACGCCGTAGGAGCCGGTGCCCTCGGTGAGGATGAAGCCGGAGCCGGGGCGGCTCATCTGGTAGACGATGCCGTCCCACAGCGACACATGGCCGGCGCCGGGGAGCAACTCGCCCTTGAGCAGGGCGAACAGCGGGTACGAGACACCGATCAGGGTGCAGGCGGTGACGGCGCCCGTGATGGCGAACTTCCGGGTGTCCCGGTGGCTGTGCCGCCACATGGTGAGCAGCACGGCAGGCAGGACGAGGAGCATCGTCTCCTTGGTGAGCACGGCCGCGGCGGCGGCCAGCCCCGCGCCGAAGTGGTGCCAGAGGTGACGGCTCGGTGAGGCGGCGAGGCAGAACGCGAGCAGCGTCCACATCACCGCGATGTTGTCGAGGAAGATCTCCCGCTGGAGGACCACCGACAGCGGGGACAGCCCGAAGAGGGCCATGCCGAGGCCGGCGGCCCAGCGGGGCAGCGAGAGGCGGCGGCCGAGGACGTAGAGGAGGACGGCGCTGACCGCGCTGATCACCAGCATCACCACGCGCATCGAGCCGACGGTCATCGACTCGGGGGCGAGCTGGGCGGGGATCCAGGTCAGTGCGGCGAGCTGCATCCAGCCGAGGGGCGGGTGGTCGTACCAGTAGGTGTAGTGGGCGAGCCCCCTGCCCTCCTGCACGGCCCAGGCCTGTGCGAGGTAGGTGCCCTCGTCGTCACTGAGGGTCGGGTAGTCGGCGATGTTCCACCCCTGCACGATCATGATCGCGACGAGGAGGAGACCGCAGAGGACGAGGTCGGAGCGCGAGTCGCGCAGGCGTTTCGGTGCAACAGGCACCATTGTTCGACTGGTCGAACCGACTCTGGGCGCAGCTGTCCGCTGCGCGGGGACCTTGACTTTCGTCTTGGTCGCCGCGGGAAGTGTGGAGGTCACGCAGGAACGTCCTCTCGGTTCACGTTCGCGAGATGTGCGCCGACGTGACTGGTCAACTCCCAGTCGTTGCGGCCGCGTTGCTCACGCCAGACCGCGCGTACGGCGGCGAAGGCGAGGAGCACCTGGTAGAAGGGGCCGCCCACGACGAGCTTGGCGTAGTGGACGAACCTGACGCGGAGCCCGTACTGCTTGCCGAAGTCGTGCAGTCCGACGAGCTCGAACACGAAGGTGACGAGGGCGGTGACGGCCGGCAGGAAGGTGATGAAGGCGACGCCGACGGGCACGTCGAGGAAGACCGCGATGGCCACGTTGAGCGGGATGATCACTCCGGAGATGGCCTGGAGATACGGCGTCATCAGCGTGTAGCGGGCCAGCAACCGCTGCCGGAATCCCGGCAGTTGCTTCCAGTCCTTCTTCCGGTAGACCTGGAGGAAGCCCTGGTTCCAGCGGGTGCGCTGTTTCATCAGCGACATGAGGCTGCCGGGGGTCTCCTCCCGGGTCACCATGTCGGAGTCGTAGGCGACGACGACCTTCTTGCCGACGCTCGACAGCCGGACGCCCAGGTCACAGTCCTCGGCGAGGCAGTTGGGGTCCCAGCCTTCGGCGTCGCGCAGCACATCGGTGCGGACGAAGACGGTGTTGCCACCGAGCGGGATGAACCCTTTCTGCGCGTGCAGGTGCAGCCGGGACCGGAACCAGAAGAAGTACTCCAGGCAGTTGCGCAGGCTGTACCAGCTGGAGTTGAAGTTGATGAGCTGCACTCCGCCCTGCACGACGTCCGCGCCCGTCGTGCGGAAGGCGTGGTCGACGTGGGTCAGCAGCTCGGGATGGACCTGGTCCTCGGCGTCGAAGACCCCGACGACGTCGCCGCGACAGTGCGGCAGCGCCGTGTTCATGGCTTTTGGCTTGTTCTTCTTCTCGTGGTGGTCGACCACCACGCGGACCCGCGGGTCGCGCTCCTCGGCGGCCCGTGCCACGGCGGTGGTCTCCGGGTCGTCGTGCCCGACGATCACGATGATCTCGAAGTCGTCGTGGCTCGATTCGAGCAGTCGTTGGATGGTGTGGTCCAGCACGGCTTGTTCATGGCGTGCGGGCAGCAGCAGCGAGAACGACACATGCTCGTCCCCGTCCGGTCTGCTGAACCGGGTGGAAGCGAGCACTTCGGGCGTACGCCACGCGTGCATCTGCCACCACAAGGTGAAGGCCGCCATCCAGAACAAGGCCAGCGAGACGACAGCAATGAAGACAGACGTCAGCAAGATAGATCCCCCCGGATCCCAATACCCCCTGTCGCGGCAGGAGTTACTCCCGCCGCGTCGCTGTGGAGAGACTAGGGGGAAACTGTGAACCCTGGGGACCCTTCCGATAAAAAGCGTGTTTCCGTTCGGTAGAACATGTAGTCGGAAGTGTCCGAACACCGGCCCGTTTCCGGGCAGTTGTTCGATCTTGCCCCGGTCCCTGACCGGCGAGTTTCAGCCGGTCGAGGCTGTTCCGAGGGTCGAACGCAACCGGTCGACATCGGTCGTGGGAGCGTCACATGTGAAGTTACGGCAGACATACGCGGTCGGTTCACCGCCGACGAGCGGACGGTCGGCCAGCAACGGCAGCTCGTCACTGTCCGTGCTTCCGACGGCAACCACCGCACCCGGCGCGGTCCCCAGCAACGCCGTCCGGTGCAGTTCCTTCGTCCCCGGATGCCCCTGCGGCCCGACGACCGCCACCTCGCGCGGCCCGTCGAGCAACGCCTCGGCGGTCGCGAGTCCCCACCCGATGAACCTCGGAGCGCGCGGCCCCAGCGCCTTCACCACACCCAACGCCCGCTCGGCGGCGGTCCGATGGGGCTCGGATCCGGTGTGCGCGGCATAACTCAGCAGCGCCCCCGCCGCCGCACTCCACCCGGACGGTGTGGCGTTGTCGGTCGGATCCTGCGGCCGCCGGATCAGCTTCTCCGCGTCGACGGCGGTGTCGTAGATCGCTCCCGACTCCTCATCGACGAACCGCACGAGCACATGGTCGAGCAGGAACCCCGCGAACTCGAGCCATACCCCCTCCCCCGTGACCGACGCCAGCGCCAGGAACCCCTCCGCCACATCCGCGTAGTCCTCCAACACCCCCGCGTTGGCCCCCACCTGCCCGTCCTTGCTGGTCCGCGCGAGCCGCGCCTTCTCGTCCAGGTGCAGTCGTACGAGGAGGTCGGCGGTGGCGATCGCGGCGTCCACCAGGTCGGGGCGGTCGAAGTAGGCGCCGGTCTCGGCGAGCGCGGCGACGGCGAGCCCGTTCCAGGCGGCGACCACCTTGTCGTCGCGGCCGGGGGCGGGGCGGCGCGAACGCGCCTCGTTCAGCCGATTCCTGACCGACTCAACCTTTTCGGCGTCGAACACACCCTCGTGCTGCGGAAGTTGCAGCACGGAGGCCCCCTCCTCGAAGCTCCCCTCCTCCGTGACCCCGAAGTGGAGCGCGGCGAGCCGCGCGTCCTCCTCGCCGAGTACCTCGGTCAGCTGCTCGGGCGTCCAGACGTAGTAAGCCCCTTCAACGTGCTTCCCGGTTCCGTCATCGCTGTCGGCGTCCAGCGCGGAGGCGAACCCGCCCTCGTTCGTCCGGAGTTCACGGACCATGAAGTCGGCCGTCTCCAGGGCCACGCGCCGGGCGAGTTCGGAGCCGGTGGCCCGCCAGAGGTGGGCGTAGACCCGGCAGAGCAGGGCGTTGTCGTACAGCATCTTCTCGAAGTGGGGCACGACCCACTCACGGTCGACGGAGTACCGGGCGAAGCCGCCGCCGAGTTGGTCGTAGATGCCGCCGCGGGCCATGCGCTCGCACGTGTCCTGCGCCATCTGCAGCGCGCCCTCGGATCCGGTGCGCGCCGCGTGCCGCAGCAGGAACTCGATCACCATCGACGGCGGGAACTTGGGCGCCCTGCCGAACCCACCCCGCGCCGCGTCGTACTCCCGGGTGAGCCCGAGCAACGCCTGCGCGAGCTCGTCCTCCCCGGGCACGTCGACGGCCGCGAACTTCAGCTCCCGCCCGGCCAGATCCCGCACGATCTTCCCGGCGACCTCGATGACCTCGTCCCGCCGACCGGTCCAGGCGGCCCGCACACCCTCCAGCACCTGCTGGAAGGACGGCATCCCATGGCGGGGCGCCGGCGGGAAGTACGTCCCGAAGTAGAACGGCTCCCCCTCCGGCGTCAGAAACACGGTCATGGGCCAGCCGCCCTGCCCGGTCGCCGCCTGCACGGCCTCCATGTACACCGCGTCGACGTCCGGCCGCTCCTCCCGGTCGACCTTGACGCTGACGAAGTGGGCGTTGAGGTACTCGGCGGTCGCCTGGTCCTCGAACGACTCATGAGCCATCACATGACACCAGTGGCAACTCGAATAGCCGACGCTGAGCAACACCGGCACCCCCCGCCGCCGCGCCTCCTCGAACGCCTCGGCCGACCAGGGCCACCAGTCCACCGGGTTGTCAGCGTGCTGGAGGAGATAGGGGGAGGTCTCGTGGGCCAGTCGATTCGCCATGGGCACCATCATTCCCCAGTACCCGGGAATCGCAGTTCAGCACGGGGGCGCGTCCCGTTCTCCGCGCTGGCGCACTCGGCGCGCCCCAACGGGGGCGCGGGGAACCGCGCGACGAGCCACGACGAACCCGAAGTCGGCGAACAGCCCCAGTACCCCACGGCGAAACCCCGTCCCTCGACGCCGGCGGCGATCACGCCCTCTCGCCTAGTCACACCGATCGGCCCACACTGGCCAGAGGCAGCCGTTTCGGCGAAGGGGGACGTTGTGATGCGGGACAGCCACCGGGGGGAGGCCGAAGGGCTGTTGGTCCGGGCGGTCGAGGAGGAGGTCCGCAGGTCGGGCGGCCGTACCGACGGAGTCGTCCTGCTCGGCCGCGCCCGCGCCGCGCTGGACACGATGGCGCAGAACGCCGCGGAGGAGTACGAGGCGTACACCCGTGCACTGGACGAGTCGGAGGTCGGCCGCCTCACTTTCGGCCAGCGCTACGCGAAGGAAGGCTCCGGAACTCCCCTGCTGGTCGCGGCCGTCGCCGCCGGCACGGCGGTCGTGGCCGACCTCTCCTTCGGCGTCGACGCCGGCACCGCCGTGAGCACCGGCCTGATCGTCGGCATCGCGAGCGCCGTGGCCACGGTCCTGAAGGTGACCGCCTCCCACGTGCCCGCGGCCCACCACCGCGCGGGCGCTCTGGGCCAGCCCGGCGGCCCCGAGCAGCTGCGGCTGCAGTGGCTGACGGCGCTGGAGGTGCGTGGGATACGGCCGTTCCTGGACCAGCAGCGCGTACTCGCCGCGTCCACGGCGAAGAAGAAGGCGCCCCAGCTGCGTGGCACCGACAAGAGCGCGGCGGCACGGCGGCGCAACGTACTGGAGCAGTCGTTCGCCCAACTCCCCGAGACCGACGACCGGTTCGCCGGCCGGCGGGCGGAGATGGGGAAGATCCGCCAGTGGGTACAGGCGGCCCGCGCCGAGACCGAGACCCGGCCGACCGTCGTCGTACTGCACGGTGCGCCCGGCTCCGGCCGTACCGCACTCGCCGTCCGCGCGACCCACGAGCTGCGGGACTACTTCCGCGGCGCCTGCGTGGTCGATCTGCGCGCCGACAGCCCGCAGGAGACCCCGCTCCCCACCCGGGACGCGCTGATGCATCTACTGAATCGTCTCGGCGCCCCCCGCGACCAGCTCCTCTTCCGTGAGCGCACGTCCCAGGACCAGCAGGTCAAACGGCTCGGCGAGTTGTACCACCAGCACCTGACCGCCCTGCCGGTGACGATCGTCCTCGACGACGCCTCCGACCCCGAGCAGGTCCGCGCCCTCGTCCCCGAACGCTCCGACAGCCTCGTCCTGGTCACCGCCCGCACCCCGCTCGCCCTCCCCGCCGATCTGCCCGCTTGGGTCCACCAGCTCCCCGTTGAGGCGCTCGACGGCGACGGCACTCACGAACTGCTGAGCACGGCGGCGCAGGACGGCTCGGTGCTGTCGGCGGGGGCGGCGTCCACGCGAGCGCCGGCGGGAGCATCAGCGGGGTCCTCGATCGGTGTTTCCACGGGGGCGCCGACCGGAGCGTCCGCGGCCGCCAGGTCCGCCTCCTACGACACCGAATCCGTCGCCCGGATCCGGCACCTGTGCGGCGGCCTCCCCCTCGCCCTGCGCATCGCCGGCTCGTCCCTGGGCCCGCGCACGCCGGGCCAACTGGCCACGGACCTGGGCGCGTACGGCCCGGTCGAGTCGGTCGAACGGGCCCTCTGGCTCCGCTACACCGACCAGTCGGAGCCCTCTCGCCGTCTGCTGCGCCGCCTGGCGCTGGCGGGCCGCGCCTCCCTGGGCGCGGCGGCCGCCGCCTCCCTCCTCGCCACCGACGAGACGGAGGCGACCCGCCACCTCACCGCGCTCGCCCGCGCGGGCCTGATCGACCATGTCCACGGCAACCGCTACCGCCTGCACGACCTGGTCCGCGCCTTCGCCCACGCCCGCCTTCTCGACGAGGAGGAACAGAGCGAGCGCACGGCCGCGCAGGAACGCCTGATCGTCACCTACGCCGACCTCGCCGACTCCGTCCTGCGCCTGGTCGACGGCAACATGTCGACCCGCTCGGACCGCTTCGGCCAGCACGGCTTCGTCTCCCTGGACGAGGCGCTGCGCTGGCTGGACGACGAGACGAGCTTCATCACCTCCACGCTCCGGCACGCGGAGGGCGTGAACCAGGCGGCGGTCCTCAGCCTCCTCGGCGCCCTGTGCGACTACTGCCTGCTGCGCGGCGACCTCTACCGCCTCGGTGAGCTCAGCGAGCTGGCCCAGTCGGTCGACCAGGGCCTGCTGACCCGCTCGGTCCAATGGCGTACGGGTATCGCGGCCCGTCAGCTGGGCGAGCTGGACAAGGCCCGCACGACGCTAGCGTCGGTCGTCGACCTCTACATGGAGACGAACCACGACGCGGGCGCCGCCCGAGCCCTGTGCTCCCTGGGCATCACCCTGCATCACCAGGGCAATCTGACCGAGGCGGCGGCGAAGCTCCTGGAGGCCCTCCAGCTGCAGTCGGTCCCCCAGCTGGCGGCGGACCGCGCCTGGACGATGCACGCCCTGGCGGCGGTGGAACGCGACCGCGCCCACCTGGCCGACGCACTGGACCTGTTGACCCGCGCCCTGGTCATCCACCGCCAGCAGGAGTCCCTGCACGGCGAGGGCTGGGCGTACTTCCAGCTGGGCCAACTGGTGCTGCGGATGGGCGACGTACCGCGGGCGGAGAGCGAACTCCGCACCGCCCTGGACCTCTTCGGCCGTACCCGCGACGCCCGCGGCCAGGCCTGGGCCATGACCCAGCTCGCCCGCGCCCGCATCGTCGCCGGCGACCCCTCCGCCGCCGTCGACGGCCTCCGCCAGGCCCTCTCCCACCACCGCGACAACGAGGACGCCCGCGGCGAGGCCTGGAGCGGCTACTACCTGGGCCAGGCCCTGGAGGAGACCGGCAACCTCGACCAGGCGGTACGCGAACTGGAACGCTCCCGCACGATGTTCTCCCGCATGCGTGACGTCTACGGCCTGGCCTGCGCGAGGCACCATTCGGCCCGCGTGACCCGCGACCAACGAGCCGTCCAGACCGGCTCTCTGCGCAACTCCGGCTTCGCCCGCCAACTCCTCGTCGACGCCCGCGCCGACTTCCAGCGCATCGGCGTGGCCCACGGCGAGGCCTGGACCTGCCTGGAACTGGCCGTGGTGGACGCGGGCAACGCCCGCACCCCCCAGGCCCTGGCCCTCTGCGAGGAGGCGACCCGTCTCTTCACGTCCTACGGGGACCGCCGCGGCGAGGACTGGGCCCGCTTCCTGAAGTGCACCCTGCTGCCGTACGCGGCCCCCGGCGGAGTCGAGATCGGCACAGCCGTGGCCCAGGAAGACCTGGCCCACCTCTCCCGCACCGCTCATCCCCTGCGCGACGAAAAACTCGCCGAATACATCGAGGCGTATCAGCTGCTGCTGGAACGAGGCGTGAACCTGGAGAGCGGCTGGCGCGCCTGGACCCTCGGCATGGTCCCGAACCGCCACGCCCGGGAGGTGATGGGGGTACCGGTGGCGGGCGGGCATGGGTGAGCGAAGGACTCGGTGATCGGCCTCCCGCGGCGATGCGCCGTGACTCCGTGACACCTGAGCGGTGTCACGGAGTCACGCCGTCGAGCCATCGCGTCGGCGATCAGCCCTTCGCCGGTGTCGTCTTCCCGCCCGCATCCGTCGTCGTCTCCTCGACGGATGCGTCCGGCGTCTCCTTGAAGTCGACCTTGCCCATGTGCTTGTTCATGGACTTCATCAGGCCCCAGACGGCCAGGGCCATCACCGCGAAGACGATGAAGCCGAGGACGCCGGGGGTGACCTTGTCCTTGTCCAGCTCCTCGGCGAGAGGAACGGCGAGGTGTGTGACTGCCAGGCTTACGCTCATGTCTGGCATTGTCCCCCAGGGCTAGCGGATGCCCGCAAAGAGGTCGTCCTCGGGGAGCGAGGTGTCCACGAGGGACTTCGCGAGCTCGTACTCCTCGGTGGGCCAGACCTCCTTCTGGATCTCCATCGGGACCCGGAACCAGCCGCCGTCGGGGTCGATCTGCGTGGCGTGGGCGATGAGGGCCTTGTCACGGATCTCGTAGAAGTCGGCGCAGGGGACGTGCGTGGTGAGGGTGCGGTCCTTGTGCTCGGACTCGTCCCAGCGCTTGAGCCAGTCGCCGTAAGGGGACTCCATGCCGCGCGACACCAGGGCGTTGTGCAGCGCCTCGGTGCGGGGACGGTTGAAGCCCTGGTTGTAGTACAGCTTCTGCGGCTGGTACGCCGGGCCGTACTCGGCCTCGGGGTACTTCTCGGTGTCCGTCGCGCCCTCGAACGCCACCATCGAGATGTTGTGGGTCATGATGTGGTCGGGGTGCGGGTACCCGCCGTTCTCGTCGTAGGTGGTGATCACCTGGGGACGGAACGCGCGGATCTTCCTGACCAGCTCGCCGGCCGCCTTGTCGACGTCCTCCAGGGCGAAGCAGCCGTCGGGAAGAGGCGGAAGGGGGTCGCCCTCCGGGAGACCGGAGTCGACGAAGCCGAGCCACTCCTGCCCGACGCCGAGGATCTCGCGGGCCTCGTCCATCTCCTTCTTGCGTACCTCGTGAATGTGCTCCTCGATGTACTTGTCGCCCAGTAGTTTCGGATTGAGGATGGAGCCGCGCTCCCCGCCCGTGCAGGTCACGACCAGCACGTCCACCCCCTCGGACACATACTTCGCCATGGTGGCCGCACCCTTGCTCGACTCGTCGTCGGGGTGCGCGTGCACGGCCATCAGTCGCAGCTGGTCAGTCAAGACTCATTCCCTCGTCACTCGGCGCCCGGCCTGAACTTCGATGACTCGGCCCGGCGCGATCCGGTGAGTCCATACTGCCGTCCCGCTCGGACACCCGTGTGGGGCGGCCGTCAGGCGCTGGGCGGGGGGCTTCTATAGTGACGGCATCGGGGGGCGGGATATTCCCGGTCCAGAGCGTGGACGCCCCTGCCGGAAGCACGCTTCCGGCCCCTTTCCGAGAGGACGACCATGACCACGGCGAGCACGCGGCTTCCCGAGGGCCGCTACGGCCGCTCCGCGGACGAGCGCGCCGACCGCAAACTCAAGGTCATCGGCAGCGTCCTCGGCGCGGCCCTCCTCGTCCTCATCGGCTGGTTCGCCTACCACTACGTCGTCGGCAACAAGATCAGCGTCGAGATCTACACCTTCGACACCTCGGCCACCTCGGTGAAGGTGCACCTCAGGGGCGACAAGGACGCCGGTGTCGAGGGCTACTGCACCGTGCGCTCCCAGTCTGAGGACGGCGCCGAGGTCGGCCGCGCCGACTTCCGCTTCGACGCCGGCATTACAGACATCGACAAGGTCGTCACCCTCAAGACGACCTCGCGCGGCACCACGGCCGAACTGCTCGGCTGTCACGTCGGCTGAACCCCGGCCCCGAGGTGCCGGCTGGAGACCGCCCCGGGGCACCGGCTGGACCCCGGCTCTCCGAATCGATGCCCTGACCTGCGTCGACGTAATGCTTGTGGTTTATGTCCTCCCCCTTCCGCCACTGAATTGTTAGGCTCGTGGTTTCGCCCACTCGTGAAGGAACATTCTTCTGGGTAGGGCGATGCTTTGTATTCCCAGTACCTACGAGGAGCACCTGTGACCCAGACCAGCGAGAACGTCACCTGGCTGACCCAGGAGGCGTACAACCAGCTCAGGGCCGAGCTGGATCACCTGTCTGGTCCTGCGCGCACGGAGATCGCCGCCAAGATCGCGGCCGCGCGCGAGGAGGGCGACCTGCGCGAGAACGGCGGGTACCACGCGGCCAAGGAGGAGCAGGGCAAGCAGGAGCTCCGGGTCCGCCAGCTGACCCAGCTCCTGGAGAACGCCAAGGTCGGCGAGGCGCCGGCGTCGGCGGACGGCGCGGTGGCGCCCGGCATGGTCGTGACGATCGCCTTCGACGGCGACGAGGACGACACCGTGACCTTCCTGCTCGCCTCCCGTGAGTACGCCAGCTCCGACATCGAGACCTACTCGCCGCAGTCCCCGCTCGGCTCGGGCGTGACCGGCAAGAAGGTCGGCCAGGACGCACAGTACGAGCTGCCGAACGGCAAGTTCGCCTCGGTGAAGATCCTCAAGGCCGTGCCCTACCAGAGCTGAACGCGTAACCCCCGCTCGACCCGTGGCCCCCGGCGCCCCTTCGGGACGCTGTTGGTTAATTCGGGGGCTGGTCCTGCTTCGCCCCGTTGAGCATGAGCTCGGCGGGGCGAAGTGCTGCGAAGTGGCTGGTTCGGGTGCG
>NZ_JBHVDX010000079.1:0-40509 GCF_042802555.1 Streptomyces sp. NPDC057474
AAGAGCCCGATCGACTACGAACACGACTACTGGGCCAGCTTCACCGAGGAGCTGGCTGCATAGGAAGGTCTCCACAGTTCGAGGGGATTGACACATGCAGGTTCCCTCGTGGGGAGATGTGAAGCCGGACTGGCGGTCGGAGAGCCTGGGCTGGTTCGACGAGAGTAACCGTCTCGTCGGCGTGGGCCTGGTTTTGCTGCGGCCGTTGCCGAAGCTGAAGCGGTACCTCGCCTACCTGCCCGAGGGGCCGGTCATCGACTGGGTTGCGCCGGATCTTCAGCGGTGGCTTGAGCCGATGCTCGCGTACTTGAAGGAGCGGGGGGCGTTCTCGGTGAAGATGGGGCCGCCTGTGGTGGCCCGCCGCTGGAGTGCCGAGGCGGTCAAGGTGGCGATCGCCGACCCGCAGGCGGGGCGGCTGCGGGATGTGGAGGCGACCGTGCACGAGCCGCGGGCCTTCGACATCGCCGACCGGCTGCGCCGGATGGGCTGGCAGCAGACCGAGCCCGGCGGCGAGGACGGCTTCGCCGCGGGCCAGCCGCGCTACGTCTTCCAAGTGCCCTTCGCCGGGCGGTCCCTGGACGAGATCCAGCGGGGCCTCAACCAGCAGTGGCGCCGCAACATCAAGAAGGCGGAGAAGGCTGGCGTCAAGGTCGTCCAGGGCGAGTACGAAGACCTGCCCGCCTTCTACGAGATCTACGTGGAGACCGCCGAGCGGGACCGGTTCATTCCCCGCCCGCTGGCCTACTTCCAGCGGATGTGGACTGCGCTGACAGCTGAGGACCCCGACCGCATGCGCCTCTACCTCGCCCACCATGAGGGCGAGGTGCTCGCGGCGGCCACGATGCTGACCGTCGGCGAGCACGTCTGGTACTCCTCCGGCGCCTCCACCAGCCGCAAGCGCGAGGTCCAGCCGAACAACGCCATCCAGTGGCGGATGATGACCGATGCCCACGCGCTCGGCACCGGTGTCTACGACTTCCGCGGCATCACCGACACCTTGGAGGAGAGCAACCACCTGCTGGGACTGCTGCGGTTCAAGTCCGGCACCGGCGGCGAGGCCGTCGAATACCTCGGCGAGTGGGACTTTCCGCTCAACAAGGCGCTGCACAAGGCCCTCCACCTCACCTGTCCCGACGCTGAGCCTGCGGCCTCCCCGTGCTGATCGTCGACACCGATCCGGTGAGCGTGGAACGCCAGCTACAGACCGGCCGGTTGACCTGCCCGGCCTGCAGTGCGGTCCTCACACCCTGGGGGCACGGGCGGCCGCGGGAAAGCCGCAGCCATGCCGGGGGGCCGACGGCGGTGCGGGCCGGGGCTCCCAGGGTGCGCCCGGCCCACCCCCAGAACTCCCCGCCCGGCTCGGTCTGGACGTCCAGGGCCTTCGCGGCGCGGGCGTGGTGGGCGCGCATGCGCTGTTCGGTACCGGGGTCAGGGGGAGGCGAGTACACCGGTGATCTCCCGCAACTTGGCGGCGGTCAGGGAGGGTTGAGCAACGGCGTCAACCGCCTGACTCCAGTGTGGCGCACCAGAGGCGGCCAGAAGGACGTCGTCACTCCTGGGCATGACGCGACGCTAAGGACGCACGCCTGTGCGGGGGTCAGGCCCGGCCGGATGAGGTCGGCGAGCTCCTGGCCGACCATGCCGGGCAGTTCGCCGCCGTGCAGCGGAGCCGAGGCCATCACCCGCAGGCCCGCGCCGGCGGCGGCCGGGAGCGGGCCCCGGCCGCGAAGGGCCTGGACGATCGGCGTCATCATCACCAGGCTGACCGGCATCTGGACCGCGACCAGGTGGTGGTACTGCTGTCCCCCGGCGACTTCACCGGCCAGGGCGAGCAGGCCCTCCACCGTGAACGCTTCCTCTTCCAGGCCCGCCCACGGGCGATGCCGTACCCGGCCACGTGCCCGGCCGCCACGGCTTCCTCCAGGACGACGAACGCGTCCCGGATTGCGCGGTGCAGAGCGTGACGGTCTCCGGGGTGGGCCCGCTCGGGGTTGTGCAGCAGGACCAGGTCCAGCCGCTCGCGACCGAGCTGCTCGCGGTTGCGGTGTATCTGCCAGCGCACGTAGTCCGGGGCGAGGCTGTGCCCGGCGACGGCCTGGTCCTCGGTGAGGACACCGTCGTTGACGGCGTCGGCGCCGGTGACCGCGGTGAAGTAGCCGGTCTTCGTCGCGATCCGCAGGGACGGGTGTGCGGCCAAGGCCGGAGCCAGCAAGTCGTGGGCGCGGCCGGTGGCGTAGTTGGGGGCGGCGGTGTCGATCCACTGCGCGCCGGAGGCGGCCGCACGGGCAGCCGCCTCCGAGATGAACAGCCGTTGCCTGGCGGCAACGTAAGTGATGGTGTCGTTCGCGTCGGAGACACCGTTCGCCGTCCAGCCGGTCCGTGGACTCCCTCCGTGCATGCCCTGCTTGCCCACCTGAACGAGGTGGGATTCAGCGCGGCGCCTCGCCCACTCGGCATTGACGATCAAGGACGTGAGGTCCTGACCTTCATGCCGGGACATGTGGTCTGGCCCGACCGGTTTTCGCTGATGGACCCCGCTCGACAACTGGCTCGCGTTGCACGCCTCATCCGCGACTTCCACGATGCCGTGCAGGACTTCACGCCCCCGTCCGACGCGCACTGGCAGACACTGATCCCTTCCGAGGGCAGCGACATCATCGCCCATAACGACCTGGCCCCCTGGAACCTCGTGGTCGCAGACGAGACGCGGTGGGCCCTCATCGACTGGGACGCAGCAGGTCCCGGCTCCGTCCTGTGGGATGTCGCATACGCCATTCACGGGTTCATCCCGCTGTCCGCACATCCAGACTGGCAGCGCCCGGACGCGGCGGAACGACTGCGAGTCTTCGCCGACGCGTACGGTCTCGATGAGTCCGAACGCCGTCGGTTGGCCCCTCTGCTGGGGCGGCGTACGCGTTCCATGCACGACTTCCTGCGAGACGAGGCAGCCCAAGGTGTCCAACCCTGGGCGGGGCTGTGGGCTGAAGGCCACGGTGACGCCTGGCGAAACGACGCCGAATACATCGAGCAACGCGAAGACCAGTGGGTGCACGCCCTGCTCGCCGGATGAGCTTGTCCTTCATGGTCTGACCTGGTCACGTTCGACGATGGTGCCGGGGCGTCTGGTCGTCTTGCCCACGTCGTAGCGGGTGGCAGGGCGCTGATGCTTCGAGCCGAGCGGGCGTCCGGGGCCGGGCCGGTTGGGTTTCGGCGCACGGGCCGGGCAGAGCGGTATCTGACGCCGAAGCCGTGGCTGGGTTCGTGAGTTGTGAAAGCGCGTTTGCAGGCACGCGATAGGTTGCCCGCCATGACTGAATTAGGGTCCGTCACCTGGCCACCTGCCCCGATCAAGACTGAGCGGCTCGTGCTTCGCGAGCCCGAAGCTTGGGACCGTGCAGCGTTCGTCGAGCTGCTGGCGTCGCCAGAGGTGCACACCTACCTCGGCGGCCCCCGGCCGCGTGACGAGCTTGAGCGCGAGATGCCCGGGGTACCCGAGCGGTGGCCCGGGAGTTTCGTCGTTGATCTCGACGGGGCGATGATCGGTCAGATCCTGCTCAGGAGAGCGACGGGGCACAGTCGCCCGGCTGCCGCGGGGAAGGCCGATCTCGGCTATCTGTTCCTGCCGCGGGCATGGGGATTCGGATACGCCGCCGAGGCGTGCACGGCGGCACTCGACTGGTTCGACGGCGTCCTTCCCGGCGAGCCGATAGTGCTCACCACCCAGACCGCCAACGTCGGCTCGATGCGCCTCGCGGCAAAGCTGGGGTTCACCGAGGTGGAGCGGTTCCATGCCTGGGATGCCGAGCAGTGGCTCGGCCTGCGGTCTCCGGTCACGCCGTCCGCTTGAGCCCGTGCCCGAAAGGGGTGGTGTGCCGGCCGTCAGTTCTCGTCGTCCTCGACGGCGTCCGTGGGCTGCCGTACGAGGCGGTAGACGGTCGATGTCGCGACCTTGAGCATGGCGGCGATGCTGGGGGCGGGGTGGCCTGCGGCGTGCATCTGGCGTGCAAGATCAGCTTGTTCAGGGGTGAGCTTGGGGGGTGACCCAACACGTTGTCCGCGAGCACGGGCAGCGGCTTGTCCCTCTGCCGTGACTTCGGCGATCCATACGGTTCGGAGTTGCAGGGTGGCGTCGACGGCCCGGATGACGAGGTCGCCGTCGGGCACGGTGGTGTCGACCGGCTCTTCCACGGAGCGCAGTCCGACGCGTGCGTCGTGGAGTTGGTGGAGCAGGTCGTGCAGGTTGCGCAGGCCGGCGGCGAACCTGGAGAGCCGCACGATGACGATGCAGTCGCCGGGACGGACGTGCCGGAAGGCCGCGTCCCGGGCAGGTCGCGGACCGGTGGTGCGGTGGGAGATGTCGAGGAAGACCGTGTGGCACCCGGCGGCGAGGAGAGCACCGGCCTCGGCGGGGCCCGGGTCGCCGCAGGGTGGAGAGGCCGTAGCCGATGAGGCGGGCGGCCATCACAGGACTCCGACGACGAGGGATTCACGGGCGGTCTCCACGACTTCGGCGGTGACGGTCGACAACTGGTTGATGTCCATCACGCGCTCGATCTGGGCGACGAGGCGGCTGGTGAGCCGGAAGTTCCCCCTGGTGATCCGGGTGATCGTGGCGACCGCTTCGGCGGTGGTGAAGTCTCCGAGGTCGTCCAGGGCGAGGTGGGGCCAGTGCCGGGCGATGACGAGATGCTGTTCGTTAGGGGAGAGCGGCCGTTAGTGGTGGACGAAGCCGACACGGCTGTAGAGCTGGGGGGTAGCGGGCGAGGCTCTTCTCGATCCCGGGCATGCCGATGAGGACCACGCCGACGCCGGTGCGGTCGTAGTGGTCCCGGATCTGTTCCAGGCTCGGGGTCTTGAGGCGGTCGGCTTCGTCGACTACGAGGAGTTCGGTGTTGCGGGCGGACCGCGTCGTGAAGCGTGCCGCCGTGTCCGGTCCGCCGAGGCCGCAGTCTGTCGCGAGCTGGACGGCGAAGTTGAGGCGGTCCTGGTAGAAGGTGATCGTCTTCTGCACACTGCGCGGGGTGTTGTAGAGCCCCGGTGTGTAGAAGACGGTCCGCGCCGTCAGCGCGCTCTCGGGAAGGAGGCGCCCGTCGATCAGGGTGAACGCGTCCAGGTAGGGGGCGACTTCGTCCCAGCCCGCGTAGTGGCGGGCGGAGAGGGTCTTGCCGACACCGGGTGGTCCGTAGCACAGGCCGATGTAGCGGTCCCGGCGTACGGCGTCGGCGAATTCGGTGAAGCGCCGGTGTTCCTTGGTGATGACGAACGGGGCCGGGACGGGGACGTCCGGCTCGGCCAGGGCGGGGACCTCTTCATCGTCGGCCTGGTGGCGCTCTGCGTCGGGGGTTGTCATGGCCTACTGCTCCCGGTAGCGGCGCAGTCTGGGCCGGGATTCCTGGGGCTCGGGCGGCGGTTCCCCAGTGAGCGGTTCGGGGGTGGTGTGGACGGCCAGGAGGCGGTCGACGACGCTGGTGCGCTGTCTGAGGGTGCCGGTCAGTTCGCGGCGGCGGGCGTTGCGGGCCGCCGCGATGTCCTTGAGGGAGACGGTGGTGCCGGCCAGTTGGGGGCAGATGGCGCGGGTGAGGTAGCGGTCCTGGTGGAAGACGCGGATCTCCGCGAGGTGGCGGGGGTCGTAGCGGATGGTCACGTCCTCGCCCACGTAGGCGGCCAGGACGGGGTCGAGGTAGCGCAGGGACTGGAAGTGGATGCCGTCGGGGTGGATCTTGCGGGGCTTGGCCACGGTGAGCAGGAGCAGGTCGAGCTGTTCGAGTGCGTCGGGCATGTGGGGCAGGAAGGCGCCCGCTTCCCAGCGGGCCTGCGGCGGGTGTCCGGTCTCGCCGTGCTCGCGTTGGTTGTAGGTGCCGACGAAGAAGGCGCCCAGGGCGTGGTCGAGTTCGGCGAGGCTGAGCCGGGCCTGCCCGGCTCGGTCCTTGGTGCCGCGGGGCGCGTATCCCGGCAGGTCGGACAGGCACAGGGTGTTGACCGTGTCCATGATGCGCTCGATCTTGCCCGCGGCCACGGGGTTGGCCGGGTAGCGAGAAGACGAGGCGGATCTTCAGTCCGGCGGCGGCCTGCCCCATGTGCGCGGAGGTGAAGTCGCTGCCGTGATCGGTGTAGAAGACGGTGGGGATGCCGCATATGTACCAGGCCGGGTCCGGCTTGCGCCAGATCGCCTGTCGCAGCGCGAGCACGGTGTTCAGCGCGGAGGGGGCACCGAGGTTGACCGCGTACCCGGCGATCGCGCGGGAGTAGTCGTCCTCGACGACGGTCAGCCAGGGCCGGGCGGGCCTGCCGCTGGGGGCGATCACCCACAGGTCGAGCCCGGTGTGGTCGGCCTGCCAGATCGCGTTGGGGCCCTCGGCCTCGCGGCGGTGGATCAAGTCGTACACCTCCCGATACCGCTTGGCCCCCTCGTGCGCGAGCATCACCAGGGAGGGGTCGAGCGCGCGGACGATGGAGTACACCGTGCTGTACGAGGGCACGGGCCAGCCCTGATCCTTGGCGACCTCGACGACCCTCCGGTGTACCCACGTCAGGTGCGGTGCCGGGCGGCGCAGGGCCAGCCCTTCGCGCCCCCGCACCTGTGTTCCGCCGGTCTCCCGGCCCCGGAGTCCAAGCCCGGACACCAGGGCACGAGTGACCCGACGGTAGTTCCGGGATCGGTTGGGTGACATGCGCCTACTAGGACTCCGTTAGGTTGCTCTGGTTCTTGGGTTTGGGCTGGTGGTGGATGTTCTGGGCAGGGGGCGGTGGCAGGTGGTGCAAATTCCGGTCCAGCAGTTCAGCAGGTCCTGGATGGTGTCGAGGATCTGGTAGAGAGGGTGAGCCCGCTGTATCGGCTTTTGGGGCCAGGCGCTGTTCGGTGAGGAACGCGTGGGCGGCGGTCACCAGGGGGACGTGGTGATGCCACCCGGTCCAGGAACGTCCCTCGAAGTGGTCCAGGCCGAGGCCGTGCTTGAGTTCCCGGTAGTCGTGCTCGATGCGCCAGCGGATCTTCGCCAGTCGGACCAGTTCGGCGAGGGAGAGCGTGTCGGGCAGGTTGGACAGCCAGTAGCCGGTGGGCGCCTCGGCGCCGGCGGGCCATTCGACCAGCAGCGTGACGTCGGGCAGGACGCCGTCCCAGCAGTTTTCGTCTGTGGCGGCGGCCTGGGCGAGGCGTCGGGACCTGACCCCGGCCGGCCGCACCAGCAGGGACAGGAAATCCGAACGCATCGGCCCGCGGGAGCCTTCCCGCCAGGTCACCTCGGTGAACGCCTGCCGCCCCTGGTCCGCCACGAGCGCGGCCACCGGGGACGGCTTGTCCCGGTAGCGGGGCTGGGGCTTGCGACCGTTGCCGGACCAGGGCGGGGCAGTGGGCACGGCATCGTGCGGGTGGGCGGTCACGTCCGAGCGGATCGCCACCACGTAGCCGATGCTCCGACGTCCAGCCCGTCGCGGAAGTCGGCGTTCTGCCCGTATCCGGCATCGGCCACCACCAACACGCGTCAATGTCATCACCGACGTGGCCACCGTCGTCTCCAGCGCGGACAGCCAGGCCCTGCCCGGCATCCACGCCCGCCTCAGGCGGCTGCGCCTGCTGCCCGGACAGCACCTGGTCGACGGCGGCTACACCTCCGTCGCCGGCATGGACGCCGCAGCACGCCATCACCGAGTCACCCTGATCGGACCGCTTCCGCCCAGCACCAGCCCGCAGCACCGGGCCCAGGACGGTTTCGGGCGGGACAACTTCATCATCGACTTCGACCAACGCGAGGTCACCTTCCCCAACGGGCAGATCAGCGGCAACTGGCAGGACTTTCCGGTGGCGGAGCCGACCTAGGTGGCGGTCCGGTTCGACGCCCGCCAGTGCGGCCGCTGCCCCGAGAAGACCTCATGCACCCCGGGCCCGTTTCGCAGCCTGTGCTTCCCGACCCGCCGCCTGCACGAACTCCAGATCAAGAACCGCGCCGACCAGCAGGACACGAACTGGCGCAGGCTCTACGGCCTGCGCTCCGGGGCCGAAGGCACCATCGAGGAGTTCGCGGACGGACATCGAGGACGTCGGTGCCGCTACCGCGGCCTGGCCAAAACGCACGTCCAACACGTCCTGACCGCACTCGCGATCAACGTTGAACGTCTCAGCGAACAAGAGCCCGTCGACTCCACCTACCGTGCCCGCCCGCACACCGCATTCCAGCAGTACCTCGACGCACGCGGCCTGCCCCGCCCCCTGTGGTGGCGGCAAGGCAAATGACCCCGAATCTCAAGATTCCCGACAGAGTCGCTCATTGACCCCGGGCCACGCCTCCGAGCGCGGCCGTGGGTGGTTCAGTTGCCGGGCTGGTAGGCGCGGGGTGTGGAGCCGGTCCAGCGCCGAAACGCACGGTGGAAGGCGCTCGGTTCGGAGAAGCCCAGGCGCTGGGACAGCTCCTCGATGGACATGGCCCCCGCCGCCAGCGCGGTGACGGCCACGTCGCGTCGCAGCTGGTCGCGGATCTGCTGGAACGACGTTCCCTCGGCAGCCAACTGTCGGCGCAGGGTCTGCGGGCTCACGGCCAGCCGCTCCGCGACCTCGGCCGGAGCCGGCATCCGGTCCGGCAGCGACTGCCCGAGCAGCCGCCGTACACGGGCGGCCGCGGTGCTGCCGTAGTCCAGCCGGGCCAGCACGTCCGCCGGTGCACGGCGCAGGAAGGCGTGGAGTCCCGCCTCGTCCTGCAGCACCGGCTGGTCCAGCACGGCGCGGTCGAAGACGAGGGCGGTGTGCGGGGCGTCGAAGCGGCAGGGGGCGCCGTAGAGCAGGTCGTACTCCAGGACGTGGTTCGGTGCGGGGTAGCCGAGTTCGACCCTGGCCAGCTCGATGCGGCGGCGGATCAGCCAGCCCGCGAAGCGGTGCACGACCACGGTCACCGACTCCGCGAGGTAGTGCTCAGGATCGTCGAAGGCCGCCAGGTCGAAGACAATCCTGACCTCGCCGTGCTCCGGGGACTCCGCGATGGTGAGCAGCGGCCCGCCGGGAAAGAGCCGGTAGAACGCGGCACAGCGTGCGAGCGCGGCACGCAGGTCGGGGGTGCAGTGGACGACGGCGTGGCACATCATTGCGAACGTGCCCACCTTCTGCGGGTTCGGTCCGAAGCCCTGGAGTTCGTCGTCCAGGACGGACCACAGTTCCTTGGTGAGCCGGGCGAACTGCTGAGGCGACACGCGGGCCAGCGGAGCATGCAACAGTTGCTGGGGGATACCGGCCTGGGCCACGAGGGCGGATGTGTCCACGCCGTGCCGCTCCGCTCCGTACAGGCAGGCCCGTACGTGGTGGATCGCCACCGAGCGGGCGGACATCCCGGCAAGGAGCGCAGACGGCGGGAGGCCCTGCGGGACGGGTGGTGCGGCCATGACCGCCGAGCGTAGGCGACGTATGAAGTCAATGGTTGTGAGCACTGCGGTCATGACGGCTCGCCCCTCGCCCGGCCTACCGTCGCCCCATGATCAGAGACGGCTACTTCGACGAGGACCACGACGCGTACCGGACCGCGTGGCGCGACTTCATCGCCCACGGGGTCCTGCCGCGCCAGGCGACGTGGGAACGGAACGGCATCGTCGGCAAGGACGTCTGGCGCCTGGCGGGCAAGCAGAACCTGCTCTGCCCGTGGGCCGACCCCGCCTACGGTGGCCTGGGCCTGAGCGATCTGCGCTACGAGCAGATCATGATCGAGGAGCTGGCCTTCGCCGCCGAGTCCGGCTTCGCGGTGCCGCTGCACTCTGGCATCGTCGCCCCCTACCTTGCCGAGTTCGGCACCGAGGAGCACAAACGCCGCCACCTGACCCGTGCGGTCACCGGGGAGGGACTGGTGGCCATCGCGATCACCGAGCCCGGCACCGGCTCCGACGTGGCCGGCATCCGCACCCACGCCAGACGCGACGGGGACGAGTGGGTGATCAACGGCGCCAAGACGTTCATCTCCAGCGGCATCAACGCCGACCTGGTCATCGTCGCCGCCCGCACCGGCGACGGGCACTCCATCGGCCTGTTCCTCGTCGAGTCCCCAACGCCCGGCTTCCGCCGCGGCCGTAAGCTCGACAAGCTCGGCCTGCGCACCTGGGACACCGCCGAGCTGTTCTTCGACGACGTCAGGATCCCCGCGGGCAACGTCCTGGGCGACCCCGACCAGGGCTTCGTACTGATGATGCGGCAGTTCGCCCTCGAACGACTCGTCGTCGCAATGGGCGCCGTCGCCGAGTGCCAGGCGGCGCTGCGCGAGACCATTGCCTACGTCAAGGAACGCACCGCTTTCGGCCGGCCGCTGACGAAGTTCCAGGACACCCGATTCCGGCTCGCCGCGATGCGCGCCCGGATCTCCTCCGCGCAGGCGTTCGTCGACACCTGCGTCCTGGCGCACAACGCCGGGCGCCTGACCGCCGACGAGGCCGCCGAGGCCAAGCTCGTGGCCACGGAACTGCAGGGGGAGGTGGTCGACGACTGCCTTCAGATGTTCGGCGGGTACGGCTACATGCGCGAATACCCCATCTGCCGACGCTACGCCGACGCCCGCATCCAGCGGATCTACGGCGGCACCTCGGAGATCATGAAGGAAATCATCAGCCGGTCCATGGACCTGTGAAACAGGACAGGAGCAACCGCCATGACCACGACCGGCCCGCTGCGCGGCGTACGAGTCCTGGAACTCGCCGGCCTCGCACCCGCACCCTTCGCCTGCACCCTCCTGTCCGACCTCGGGGCCAAAGTGCTCCGCATCGACCGCACGGACACCCCGGCCCCCGACGGCATGGCCCAGGACCCCCTGGCTCGAGGCCGTCGCTCGGCCGCGATCGACCTCAAGCATCCGGGCGAAGCCCAGGCGGTGCTGCGGCTCGTGGAACGCGCCGACGTCTTCGTCGAGGGCTTCCGCCCCGGTGTCTGCGAACGCCTAGGCATCGGCCCCGACGCCTGCCTGGAGCTCAACCCGCGCCTGGTCTACGCCCGTCTCACCGGCTACGGTCAGTCCGGACCGCTGGCAGACCGCGCCGGGCACGACATCAACTATCTCGCACTGTCAGGTGCGTTGGAGCCTCTCGGCCCGTCCGACGGGCCCCCGCTGCCGCCACTGAACTACGTCGCCGACTTCGGCGGCGGCGGACCGCTGCTGGCCGTCGGCGTCCTGGCCGCCCTGTGGGAACGGCTCAGATCGGGACGCGGCCAGGTGGTGGACGCCGCGATGACCGAGGGCGCGGCGCTGAACACGGCCATCCTGCATGGCCTGCGCGACCAGGGTCTGTGGCAGGAGCGGCGCGGCGGCAACCTCTTCGACGGCTCCGCACCCTTCTACACCACCTATGCCTGCGCCGACGGCCGGTTCGTCGCCGTCGGAGCGATCGAACCGCAGTTCTGGACACAGACCCTTACCGGCCTCGGCCTCGCAGCAGAAGACCTGCCCGCCCAGCACGGCCGCGCCGCCTGGCCCACCGTCAAGGCGCGGATGGCCTCTGTCTTAGCGACCCGCACACGGGACGAGTGGGCCTCGGTCTTCGACGGCACGGACGCCTGCGTCACCCCGGTGCTCAGCCCGTTCGAGGCGCACCTGCATCCGCACAACTTCGCCCGCGGCACCTTCACCGAGGTGGCCGGCCAGCTCCAGCCGTCGCCCGCCCCGTGCCTGTCGCGCACCCCCGCCACCATCGCCTCCCCCTCGCCCCGGCCCGGCGAACACACCGACACCGCGCTCGCCGACTGGGGCCTGACCACCGACGAGATCAACGACCTGCGAAAGGAAGGCACCCTGCGATGACCGTCATCGACGTGTGGGCCCAGCACCCCACCCTGCGCTTCATCCAGCACGACATGTTCGCCTCCCTGCGCCGCTGGACCGGCGCCGAAACCCTCACCGAGGAACTTCCCGTCGACCTCACCCTCGCTGCCATGGACGCCGGCGGCGTGGACATCTCCCTGCTCAGCGCCTGGTACGGCCCTGAGGGTGCCCTCATCTCCAACGACGAGGTCGCCTCCTTCGTCGCCCACGCCCCCGACCGCCTGGCCGGCCTTGCCTCCGTGAACCTGCGCAAGCCGATGGAAGCCGTGCGGGAACTGCGCCGCTGCGTCCACGAGCTGGGCTTCATAGGGCTGCGGGTCGTGCCGTGGCTGTGGGGCTGGCCGCCGGATGACCGCCGCTACTACCCGCTGTACGCCGAGTGCGTCGAACTCGGCATCCCCTTCTGCACTCAGGTCGGCCACACCGGCCCGCTGCGCACATCCGAGACCGGCCGCCCCATTCCGTACCTGGACAACGTGGCACTCGACTTCCCCGAACTCACCATCGTCGGCGGCCACATCGGCTACCCGTGGACGGAGGAGATGATTGCCGTGACCCGCAAGCACGAGAACGTCTACATCGACACCTCCGCCTACACCAGCAAGCGCATCCCGCCCGAACTGGTGGCCTACATGCGCAGCAGCCGTCACAAGGTCCTCTTCGGCACCAACTACCCCATGATCACGGCCGACAAGGCCCTCGCCGATCTCGATCAGCTGGGACTCGACGACACCGCTGCCGATCTCTACCTTCACGGTCACGCGCAGCGGATCTTCGGACTCGGCGAGGCGAAAGCCGAGTGACGCCCGTCCGCTACACGCTGGAGACCGCTGAGCAGGCCCTCACCTCGCAGCCATTCAGCCGGCTCATGGGTGCGCGACTCACCGGCTACACGGAATCCGAGGTCAAGGCTGCTCATCCTCACCGCTTCATCAAAGACCGGGACTGTAAAACGTTCGGTGTAACTCCTGATCAAGGAAGATGCACCGATGACCAGCAGCGGACTCCCGGTGGGAACTTCCGCCCGGACAGTCGTGGCTGGCAGATCGGTGGCCGTTTGCTTTAACGCCGGGCGCAGCAGCCATGCGTCTTTACGCTGAGTGCATCTTTGACGACTGCTGGATCTGGTCGATCAGGTGGTGCTGCCGTACGGCGTCCGCGAAGGTGGTCGCCTCGGTGGTGGCGTTGGCCTTGTCGCGGGCGAACGCGGCGTACAGGTGGGCGAGGTCCTGCACGCTCTCGTCGAGAGAGGTGTCCGGGAGGTGCCGGTACTTCTCGGGAACGGGCAGCACCGCGAGCGCGGAGCTGTTGCCGCTGTCCGCGTTGACGCCGTGGATGGTGTTGTCCTCGGTGTTCTCGAAGGCCCTGTCATTGGTGAGCCGCAGGACGCCCTCGGTGCCGGTGATGTCGATCTGCAGGCCCGTCGGGAACTTCTGAGCGCCCTCCAGCTGGACGGAGAACAGGCCGCCGTTCTCCAGGGTGCCGATGGCCATGACCTCGTCGGGCTTGGCGGAGGGCACGGTCTTGCCGGTCTCCAGGACGGTGAGCTCGGGATACTGGGTCTCGACGATCGAGGTGAGGTCCTTGGGGGGTCCGACGATCTGGAACAGCACGTCGAGGAAGTGCCCGCCGTAGATGGACAGCACGTGGGTGAAGGCGTCGACGTCGAAGGTCCAGGCGACCTTCTCCGGCATGACGGGCGGGAACGCGTCCACGCCGACCGAGATGCGGGCAGCACGCACATCCCCCACGTAGCCGCGGGCCACCAGGTCCCGTGCGTAGCGGGCGGCGGGCCCCTGGCGGCGCTGGAGTCCGACGATGTGCCGGACGCCCTTCGCCTCGGCCAGGGAGAGCAGTTCCTCCGAGTCCGAGGTGCGGGTGGTGAGCGGCCACTCGCTGTAGACGTCCTTGCCGGCCTCGATGGCGGCCTTCACGAGCGGCACGCGCTGCGAAGTCGGGGTCAGCACCGCCACCAGGTCGACGTCGGGGTCCTTGATCAACTCGAAGGCGTCGCCGTACATGCGCGGGATGCCGAACTTCTCGGCCGCCTGCTGCGCCGACTCCTTGCGGCGCGCCGACACGGCGACCACCTCGAACTCCGGCAGGGTCCGCAGCGCCGGGATGTGCCCGTAACTGGCCCAGCCGCCGGCCCCGATGATCCCGACCCGGATTGCCTGCGCACTCATGCTCTGCTCCTTCATTTGTACGGGCTTGGCGCTCAAGCCCGGTGCTGCCTGATGGACTTGTGTGTCCCCGGGCGACGTTCGTAGGCCGGTGACCGGCTCACCCGGCCGGCTCGCGGTCGCGGCGCCTGAAGGTGTTGGGAAAGCCGTGCTGGCGTGCCGCGATGGCCACGGCAAGGGCGATAAGGAGGATGGCGAGCGCTCCCAGATCAGGGACGCCGGAACCGGTACCGCTGAGGAGGATGCCGCCGAGGCTTGCGCCTGCGGCGATGCCCTCAGCATGCGCAACGTGCGCGTCATGCCCCGCAACAACACAGCTCAGGAGCCATGCTCGTCCCCCGGCTCGCCCTGCGCGTCGTGTGGGGGGCCCTCGGCAGTAGCAGATCAGCGAGATGCTCACGGACCCCACGACGCTGTGCCGGCGTCGAGAAAGGCCTCGGGTTTGGTCGTCGCGGCCCCCAGGCAGTGGGCGAAGCGCCCACTGGATGGCCTGCTACCGCGCCGAACCGCAGTCAACAAATCACCGCTGGCAGGACTGCCGCACACTCCGCCCGGTCGCCCAGGTCCCGGTCATTCGGACGGAAGGTTGCCAAGACGCTCGGCCATGTTCAACTCGAACGCCTTGTCTGTACTGAAGCCTGCGGCGTTCAGCTTCGGCATCATCACCTGCGCTTCGGGCCAGGCGTCCACCCCGGCAAGCACATGGTTCGAGACCCAGAGATCCCCTTCCGAGGGAACACCGGCGCGCGCGTTGACCAGCTTCTTGCCGACCTCCAGCGCGCGCTTCTCGAAACGGCTCACGCGCTCGGCGAAGGCGTCCACGAACGCGTCGAGTTCACTGTCGGGAACGGATCGGTTGACCCAGCCGTAGCGTTCGGCGATGTCCGCGTCGAAGTCGTCCGCGCCCAGGACGACCTCAAGGGTCCTGGAGCGTCCCACCAGGGCGGCGAGCCATTCGACGCCGCCGCCGCCCGGCACAGAAGAGCCGGCGACCTCGATCAGTGAGAACACCGCCCGTTCCCTCGATGCGAAGCGCATGTCACAGGCAAGGGCAAATTCGAACCCTTGGGCTCGGGCGCGGCCGCGCATCTTTGCGACGCTGATCACGGAAGACTGTGCGAGTCGGGTCACGAAGGTCGGCCAGTGGTCGAACGACGCACCACCGGGCTGGTCGGCCGCCCCGTGACCGCGCGCAACATCGTGGTGGTTGACGAAGAAGTCCTCGTCCCCGCTCTCGAAGACGACGATCTTGAGATCGGTGTCGTTCTCGATCTCGTCCATCAGGACGTTCAGTTCCGCGAACATCTCCGGGTCGAAAAGGTTGAACGGGGGATTGTCGATGACGATCCGCCAGTAGGCGGGCGACTGGCGGATGACACTCAGACGATTGGTGACGGCCATGATGTGTACTCCGTTCAGAGGACCATCGCGGCTGGACACCTGTGGTGCGGCCGCGAGGTCAGTCGTACGTGCGTCACCCCAGGGTCAAACATTGACACCAGTGTCAAGGTCAAACGGGAGACCGGGCATCCGCAAAGAGGCCGGTCGGACACCCCGGCGGGGTGTCGGCGTCGACACTGGACGACTTCTTCACTGGCCATCTTGATCCAATAGCGCGCTGGCCCGGCCAACGCACCGGACTTGGTGAAAAACAACGGGCTGTAGCCAGTACGCCGGCCTGCAGTGGCGCCGCATCAACCTGCGGAGGATGGGGGTGCTGAAGTTGATGACGCCCCAGCCATAAACCCGCCCTTCGCTCCGGATCCGGCGGAGAGCTCCCGCCGGGCCCGTGCAGGCATGAGCGAGATGTCCCATGCTCGGCGGTGTGCGCCGGCTTGGATCTGCGCGGCGCTGGTGGTGCTGCGTTATGTGGTCGCTTCGTCTACGGCGTTCATGTAGCCGTCGATGGCGTCGCGGTTCTGGGTGAGGCAGTGAATGCGGGCCGTCATCCGGTCACGCTCGCGTGCGAGGAGTACCAGCAGTTCCGGGTCGGCGTCTTCGACAACGATCTCGCGGGGTTTGTCGAGGCACGGCAGTATCTGCTTGATGATCCGGGTGGGGATTCCGCTGTCGATCAGTCCCCGGATCTGAATGACCCGGTCGACCAGGTAGTCGTCGTAGTCGCGGTATCCGTTGGGCAGCCGCTGCGGAACGATCAGTCCTTGCGCCTCGTA
Organism: Streptomyces sp. NPDC057474; assembly: GCF_042802555.1. NCBI lineage: Bacteria > Bacillati > Actinomycetota > Actinomycetes > Kitasatosporales > Streptomycetaceae > Streptomyces > Streptomyces sp. NPDC057474. The sequence continues at coordinate 16,135 of NZ_JBHVDX010000079.1, forward strand.
GTACCGCAGTGACCGCGCCGGCGTGTCCGTCAGCTTCTCCAGCTCTCCGATGCGCATATGACCATCCTCACTTTCGGCCTCCGGGTTGACCTTGACACTTATGTCAACCATGCATCGTAGGGCAGGCCCCGCACCTCGGGTCCCCCAGCGGTTGGAGACGTCTTCCCGGGGTCGCCCGGAGGGAGGGGGACGCGCCCGTCGACTTTCGAACGATCTTGGCTCGGTCATCCGGCCGATGTCTATCGGAGGAGCAGATGCACAGCGCACGAGCACACCCGTGGCAGGACCGGCGGCTCGCACCGGACGAACGCGCCCATCTCGTCGTCGCGGAGATGACCGAGGACGAGAAGTTCTCCTGGCTGTCCGCGCCGATCGCCCTGCCGGTCCCGGGCTGGCCGACGATCCCGGACGGTGCGCTGGGGGCGGCGGCGTACTACCCGGCGATCCCGCGTCTGGGCCTTCCGGGGATCCAGCAGGCTGACGCCGGCCTCGGCGGCGCCGGCCTCGGTGTCGTCAACCCCGGCGGCATCCGGCCCGGCGACAACGCGACCGCGCTGCCTTCGTCTCTGCTACTCGGGGCGACCTTCGACGTCGCAACCGCGCGGGAGACCGGCGCGCTCGTCGGCCGTCAGGCCCGGGCCAAGGGGTTCGCCGTTCAGCTTGCCGGCGGTGCCAACCTCGTGCGTGAGGCCACCGGAGGCCGCAACTTCGAGTACCTCAGCGAGGACCCGCTGCTCACCGGCCGCCTGGCGGGCGCCTCTGTGATGGCCGCCCAGGCCCAGGGCGTGGTGTCCACCGTGAAGCACTTCACCCTCAACGCCCAGGAGACCGGCCGCGTCATGGCCGACTCCCGCAGCCAGGAGGCGGCCCACCGCGAATCGGATCTCCTCGCCTTCCAGATCGCCATCGAGGATGGCCGTCCGGGTGCGGTCATGCCCGGCTACAACCTGGTTAAGGGCCACTACGCGTCCGAGAACGCCCACCTGCTCACCACCGTCCTCAAGGGCGAGTGGGGCTTCGACGGCTGGGTCATGGCCGACTGGGGCGCCACCCACTCCACCGAGAAGGCGGCCCTCGCCGGCCTCGACGTCCAGTCGGGCGCGAACTTCGACCCCGAGCCCTACTTCGGTGCACCGCTGCGCGATGCCGTACGCGAGGGCCGGGTCCCGCAACAGCGGATCGACGACATGGTGCACCGTCAGCTCCGTACGCTGTTCCGCCTCGGCGTGATCGACGACCCGCCCGTGCCCGGTGGTGCGGTCGACTACAGCGCCGACGATCTCATCGCGCAGCGTGCCGCGGACTGGTCCTGCTCAAGAACACCGGCGACCTGCTGCCCGCGCCGCAGGGCCTTCAGCGCATCGTGGTCATCGGGCGGTACGCGGATGTCGCGGTTCTCTCCGGCGGCGGGTCCTCCACAGTGACGCCGCACGGCAGCACGGTCGAGAAGTCCGGGCAACTCGTGCCCGCCTACCCGTTCGGCTGGGGACTGTCCTACACCACGTTCGCCTTCAGCGGCCTGACCGTCACCGCCCACGGCCCGGACGTCCGCGTTGCGGGCACCGTCACCAACACCGGCTCCCGCGCCGGAGCGTTCCTGGCCCAGGTGTATGTCAGCCGCGGCATGCCCGTCGGCGGCGACACCGACGATTTCGGCCCTCGGCTGGCCGCGTTCGAAAAGGTTCATCTGGAACCGGGCGAGAGCCTCCCAGTGGTGCTGCACCTCGAACCGCGGCTGCTCGCCCGCTGGGACGCCGATGCCGGGGCATTTGGCATCGCGGGCGGCACCTACCAGGTCCGCATCGGCGCACACCCCCACGACGAGGACGGACCCGCACAGACCACCCGCCTCCAGCCGGACCTGCTGCGCTGACACACCACCCGTCCGACCACACCCCACGGCACCATCCAGTGCCGTCCATCACCAACCACCTTGAGGGATAACACGAGATGACCACCACCCACACCGCCCGCCCCGCAAAGGCTTCCGGCACCTTCCGACTCGGCGGCGACCTCGAGATCAACCGCCTCGGCTACGGCACGATGCAGCTGACCGGCAAGGGCGTCTGGGGCGAGCCGAAGGACCACGCTGAGGCCATCCGCGTACTCAAGCGCGCCGTCGAGCTCGGCGTGAACTTCTTCGACACCGCCGACAGCTACGGCCCCGACGTCACCGAGCCCCTCCTGCGCGAGGCCCTGCACCCCTACGGCGACGACATCGTCATCGCGACGAAGGCCGGCCTCACCCGCCAGGGCCCCGACCTCTGGGCGCCCGTTGGCCGCCCCGCCTACCTCCGCCAGCAGGCCGAGATGAGCCTGCGGCGCCTCGGCGTCGACCGCATCGACCTGTTCCAGCTCCACCGCATCGACCCCGACACCCCGCTCGAAGACCAGATCGGCGAACTGAAGAAGCTCCAGGACGAGGGCAAGATCCGGCACATCGGCCTCAGCGAGGTCACCGTGACAGAGGTGAAGGCGGCGCAGGAGATCGCGCCGATCGTCTCCGTGCAGAACCTCTACAACCTCACCAACCGCTCCGCGGAAGAGCTGCTCGAGTGGTCGACCGAGCAGGGCATCGGCTTCATCCCCTGGTTCCCGCTCGCCACCGGACAGCTCACCGGCGAAGGCAGCCCGCTCACCGAACTCGCCAAGCAGCACAACGCCTCACCGTCGCAACTCGCCCTCGCCTGGCTCCTCAAGCGCTCCCCGGTCATGCTCCCCATCCCAGGCACCTCACGCGTCGCCCACCTGGAGGACAACCTCACCGGCGCGACCATCGAACTCACCGACGACGAGTTCGAAGCACTGTCGAAGGCGACCGCCTGACCCACGCCACCCGCTCCTCGCTCTGTCCCTTGCAGCGGGCGGCCACCCGGACAGGTGGCCGCCCACGCGCGCTGTCACAAGCTGAGGTAGAAGCGCACGGTCGTGCCGTCGTCGCCGGTGTGCACGCGCACCAGGTCGGCCACGTAGTGGACCAGCATCAGGCCCCGGCCGCCCAGCTGGTCGCGCTCCGGCGGGCGGCGGCCGGCCAGCGGATCGGTCAGCCGGCCCGCATCGCGGACCTCACACACCAGCTGCCCCTGCTCGGCCCAGATGGCGAGTGTCCCGCGGCCTCCGCCGTGGACCACGCTGTTGGTCGTCAGCTCCGCGACCGCCAGCTCCACATCCATCAGCCGCTCCCCCACCAGGCCCAGCCGCATCGCCTGAGCGAGAGCGAACTGACGGACCGCCGGAAGGTCCTCACCACCGTAGGAGAAGGCCGCGGCGTCCGGTGCAGGCGCAAGCGCCTGGTTGTACCGATCGACGACCGCCTGCCAGTCGTAGACGTCGCTGACCGACTCACGTCCATCCCCGCTGATGACGGTCGGGTGGGTGACCTTCGCATCAGCGAGAACCTCCGGCTCCAGCCGCACCTCGTCGTAGGGGCACAGGATCGTCACCGCCCGGCCATCGAACGCCGCGTTGATCAGCGCCTCGTGCTGCGCGCACGCCGGGTACTCCACCGCGCTGCGCCCGGCCCAGATCGGCTCGCCGATGATCCGCACACGCCCCTTCGGGTGGGCGTCGGCGAATCCACGCAGCACCTTGGGGATGATCCGCCCCGGGTTGCGGCCGGCCTCGGTCATGTCCAGGAACAGGATGCCCTTGGCGTCCCCGCCCAGACCTGCCTTGATCAGCTCCAGGTTGGGGCCGGGCACCGCCACGGCCATCGGCTCGCCGTTGGTCAGGCCCTCGCGCAGGAAGGCCACCGTCTGCCGCGTGTACTCCTGCTCGGTGCGGTAGAAGAGGGCAGGGTGCACGAACGCCTCGTGGGTGGTCACCGTGCTCATCACAGAGCCACCTCGATCCGGTCCAGGCCCGGCCAGAACATCTCCAAAACCCGCGGCAGCTGCGGCGGGGGATTCTCGACCACAACCCTCCCGTCGGGCAGGTTCATGGCGGTGACCGCCAGCGCGGTTACCCCGGCCACGTCGACGAACGCCACATCCGACAGCTCCACGTACGACACGCCCGCGTGCCGCCGGACCAGCTCGGACAGGGCCTGCTCCCAAGACGGGCGAGTGAGGGCACTGATCTCACCGCGGGCACGTATCCCGGAACGACCGGGCAACGGGCTCACCTCCAACGCGGCCCTCCCGGGCACCGCCGGGGGCCCGCCCACCGCATGTGGGGCATCCACGCTCGGACTCCTTCACATCAAGCCGCCTGCCGACCGTCCCGGCACGGGCAGAGCAAAAGCTCCTCCCAACGGGGCAGTGTATCCAGGCGGCAGACACGCCTGGTTCTGTAAGTGGGAGCGAGCAACGTCTATCGACGGTTTCGGATAGCGCTCTGGGAGCCCGAACTGGGGGTGGTCTGCGTCGTCTACAGGGGTCGGCGTCCGGCGATGGCGCCGCCGGGGTCGTCCAGGAGGGCGATGCGAGCGGTGATGTGCTTGCCGACTGCCTCCCGCTGCACTTCGAAGCCCGGGCGACGGCCATGACGATCTCCAGACCGTGCTGGCCCACCCGTCCCGCGTCGGCGGCCCGGGCCACCGGCAGTACCGGATCGCAGTCCCACACCACCACCTCGACCGCGTCGCCGACGATGCGCAGGTCCATCAGCACCGGGCCCGGCGCGTACTTGCGGGCATTGGTGACCAGCTGGCTGACCACCAACTGGGTGAGACCCACGGCACGCTGCGAGACCGGCAGCCCATGCTCGGCCTGGACGCGCGTGAGGAAGCCGGCGGCGAGGTGGCGGGCCTGCGCGATACACGCACCGTCGCCCTCCAGGGCCACCGTGGTCTGTATGGCCTGCTCATCCGGTACCGCGCTGTCCTCACCCACCGGGGCTGGTTCCATCGCGGCTCGCTTCTCCTACCCCGTTCACATCCCCGCGCGTCACGCATGCTTGGTACACGCTTTACGCCCTGCTTGCAAGGGCATCACCCGCTTCTATGGCGGGCAGCACTGCAGGTGAAGGTCCTGGTGTGCCAGTATCACCGGCATGGCCGAGGGAGAGATGGCGGACACCGGACAAGCCGCGTAGTCAGGCCAGTTGTCGGTCGTCTCCGCCGCCGCCGACGGCATCCGTGTGCTGACCCTGGCGGGATAGATCAACCGCGACACCGGCCAGACGCTCCGCCAGGCCCTGGACGTCTCCGGAACTCCCCGCCCTCGCATCGTGGTCGATCTGAGCCGGGTCACCTTCATGGACTCCACCGGCATCAACACTTCCATCGCCGCCCACCGCGCCCTCACCGAGGTCGGCGGCTGGATCCGCCTGGCCGCACCGACCGAAGCCGTGATGCGCCCCCTGCAGATCGTCGGCGTCGACTGCCGCGAAACCCTCCGTCAAGCTCTCAGTAACTGACCTATCCCCCGTTCCGGCCGTGCGCGGCCCGACCGGCTCAGTGCTGATGGTGATCGCGCTTGGAGAGGTAGAGGGGACTGAGCTGGCGCCAGTAGCCGTGCATGAGGTCTTCGGCCTCCTGCACCGCCCGCTGAGCGCATGGCGCGTCCGTCGGCAGGTGTCGCTCGGCTTGAGCCGCGGTGGAACCCGTGCGCCGGACCTCCCTCAGCGCCGTCCAGCGCGAAGCACGGCCGGATACGACAGCGGTGCGCGGCCTGCCACTTCGGCCTGTCAGGCGCCATCGCGCGAGCAGTATCGCGGCCACCACCGACATTGCGCTGGCGGCATAGACCTCATGACCGGCCACTGGCTCCTCCTGCCGGACACCCGCATGGATCGTGCTGGGTTCGTGTGCCCCGGTATCGCATCGTCAACGTCACCGCTGGGCTAAGAAACCCTCACATGCCATCGCCAGGTGATGGGGGTCGGCACCCAGGCGGCGGGCGGCACGCTCGTCGGCCTGCTCGACCCGGCCGGCGTGGCCATCATGGACAGGCTGGTCATTCTGCACCGGGTGGGGCAGCCCGCGGAAACGCTGGACGTCACGCGGGTGGAAGTCGGCGTCGATGTCGCCCGCGACGCCTCCGGCCGGTGGCGCCACCCCGCACGCTGGCACCGCTCCCGCCCCGACCTCTCCCCCACCGACGCTCCCCGCCTGACGGCACCTCCGCACTGACGGCGGCGCGGCGCGGCGGCCTGGCCGACGCGCAACCCGGCCGAGCGCCCCGATCCCCGGCCGCGTCCGCGCCGCCCATCCCGCCCTCCCACTCCTCAACTCCAGCCAGGGACATAGGCAAAGCGGCCGCAACGGGGATGTCAGCACCCCGACCACGCCCGTACGCCCGAAGTGACCTGGGCAAACGCCAGGACGCTGCGAAGGCTCGCGCAACACCTACCGCAACACTGGCAACACCCGGCGCAACCCCATGGCGCAACACCTACCGCAGCCTGACGCGGTTCCGCACTCCTGGGCACCCGGGCGTTCCTCACGCAGCCCGCGCTGCTCCCCAGGCGCGGGCCATCTGCCGCAACTCAGCACGCGCCGCCGACACCGAGGGAACCCTCTTCCAGTACGGGTGCCACGTCAGGCGTACGGACAGGAGCAGCAAGTGGCGGCGCAGGGCCGTGGTGTCACGGGACCGGGGCGCGGCGAGCGCTTCGTAGGCGGCGTTCCAGGCGTGCTGCATCTGGACCAGGTCGTCGGGGACGTCGGTGGAGTCCATACCGGCATTAGATCGTGTGCTCGAATTCCTCGTCGCGCGGGACATGCTCCGGGCGCGCTGACCAGTTGTGGTCGGGGGTGGGCGTGGCACGGCCGGGCCCATGGTCGGCCTCATGGTCGGGGTCGCGGTCGCCCCAATACATCAGCGGCTGAACGGGCGGCGCGGCGGTTCGTGCGAACCGGACCCGAGAGGTGGCGGCGGCGCGATGTCGGCCCGCTCGGGTGAATTTCTGCCTCGCGTACGCGGCACGGATCTAACCGAATGATCGCATCTTGCAGCAGGTGGGCCAGATCGTTCATTGGTGAGTCTCCTTGCCCGACGATGGGTCAGGATCAGTGCCGGGGGTGCCTGGCACCTGGGCCTGCCGGACCAGCGTCAGGTGCCCGCCTTGTGCCGCTTCCCCCTTCTGCGCGGATGTATGGCTCACTCCGGTCCGCACGGACGCGCTGGTCGCCCGTTGATCCGCATTTAGCGGGTAGACGGGTCGGCATGGCTGAAGTGGTAGAGGCTGGACTGTGGGGGTTGGTGGCGGGTTCGGCGCTGCTGCTCGGTGCTGCGCTGGGGTACGGGCTGCGGGTGCCGCAGAAGGTGATCGCGACCGTGATGGCCTTCGGGGCCGGGGTGCTGATCTCAGCGGTGTCCTTCGAACTGGTCGGGGAGGCGTACGACCAGGCGGGACTTGCTCCTGCGGCCGTCGGCACCCTGATCGGCGCCTTGGCCTACACCGGGGGCAACGTGTGGCTGGCCCGCCGGGGCGCCCGGCACCGCAAGCGCTCTGGTCACGGGCGGGCGGAGGCGCAGCCCTCGGAGGCCGAGCAGGGCGGGTCCGGGACAGCGCTCGCGCTCGGCGCTCTGCTCGACGGCGTGCCGGAGTCCGCGGTCATCGGCGTCAGCCTGCTCGACGGCGGCGCGGTCAGTCTGGTGACCGTGGCCGCAGTGTTCATCAGCAACGTTCCCGAAGGACTGTCCAGTTCGGCGGGGATGAAGAAGGCCGGACGCGGCCGGGGGTACGTCTTCGGCGTCTGGGCGGCGATCGCCGCGGCCAGCACGGTGTCGGCCGTTCTCGGTTACACGGTGGTCGGTTCCTTCTCCCCCGCCGTGATCGCCGCGGTGACCGCGGTGGCGGCCGGGGCGATCCTCGCCATGATCGCCGACACGATGATCCCTGAAGCCTTCGACGACGCCCACCTGGCCATCGGACTGATCACCGTCAGCGGCTTCCTCGTCTCCTTCACCCTCTCCCACACCTGACCGCTGATGTTAGGAGCGGGGAACCATGCCATGGCGCTGTGTGTGGCAGGTAGTGCACGAGTCCGTCCGAGGCCGCCGACCGCGGATGCCCGCGGGGCCCCGGGACTGTGCCATGACAACACCGGGGCCCCTAACGAGGCCGGGGGGCGTTGTGGTAACGACCCGGCGGGAAGACGGTAACGGCGCCGCGATACTGCCGAGGTTCGCGCGGTGACCCGCTGTTGACAGTGTTCAGGACTTCGATCCGCCCCATAGCCCACGTCTGGACCGAGACGGCATGTGAGGCGGAGCCGCCGTGTGCGTCCGGTGCCGTTTGCCCACGTCGATGCCGTGAAGGTGCCCACAGGGGCGCATCTGCCGTCCCTGGTGTGGCACTTGCTGTGCCATGAAGTGGACGGGTTGGGCAACAGGGGCGGTTCGGCGTCATGGCCGGGCTGCTGCGCGGGCGGTGCGCGGAGGCGTGGTCGGAACCGGGCCGTGAACGCAACCTGATGGTGCAGGCCTGGCACGGCGGCGCTGGCTGCCTGTGTGGCGTGGGCGGTTGGCTGGGTGGTGGCTGCAGGCGCCGACAGCGTTCGTCGCTCCGTGGGTGGCGGTCGTGCTGGTGGAGTCGACGGTGTACCGGTCGCTCGCGCACGGTCTGCAGCAAGTGGCGGCGATCGCGGTGGGCACGGTGGTGGCGACGGTCGTCGCGTTGGTACTGGACAGCACGATGGTCGCGATGTGGTGCTTCCGGCGGTGTTGCTGCTGGCACAGTGGCAGCGCCTGGCAGCCAGGGTATCTATGCCGCCACCGGCGTGCTGTTCGTCCTGACCAACGGGCAAGTCTCCCTGGCGACGTCGGGCGCGCGCATCGCGGAGGCGGTCTTCGGAGCAGTGGTCGGCATCGCGGTCAACGCGCTGATCCGGCCGCCGGTGTATCTGCGTGACACCTGCGCCGCCCTTGAGGACGCCGCCCGCGAGGCGCAGGAGATCCTGGAAGCGGTGGCCGAGGGGTTGGCCGACGGCGAGGGGGGCACTCACGCGGCTGGGGAGCGGCACGAGCGCGCGCTTGCGTCTGGGCCGCCTGATCGACCAGGCCCGCTCCGCGATCGGCTGGAGCCGCGAAAGCATGCCGGGGCAATCACCGCGGGCGCCGTACGCGTGCCGTCGCCCGGCAAGGCGTACGACGATGCGCTGACCGTACTGAACCATGTCGCCGTTCACACCGCAGGCGTGACCCGCACCGTGCTGGAGACCGCGAACCACAGCGGGAAGGCAGCCCGTCCCGGCCCGCAGATCACCGGCCCTTACGCCGACTTCCTGCGCCACACCGCGCGCGCTGTCGGCCTCTACGGCCAATCCCGGTTCGCCGGAAGCGATTCCCACGGCTGCGACTCGCAGGCGCTGCGTGAGGTGGTCGCGGGGCTTCGCCGCACGCTCGACGAACTGCAGCGGCGGCTGCCGGACGCCATACGGGACGACCCGGCGCGCCGGCGACGCACGGCACGCTCCTGGCCCAGGAGCGCCGCCTGGCCGATCAGCTCCTCCCGGACTGAGGTCGCCGCGCCGTGAGTCCTGGCTTCCTAATGCTGTTGTCAAGCCGTCGGAATACGGCTTATGCACCCAGGTGAGTACGAGGTCATGTGCTCACCTGGCGTCCTCGTCTCCGGCCATGTCGTACTCGTCGACGTTGAGCTCGGCGCCGGTGGCGATGAGGAAGTCCAGGACCTTGCGGTCCAGGTGCCAACCGAAGAGGTTGGGGGCATCCGCAGCCCCCGGCCGGGCTTGGTCGGTGTCGTTGAAGTAGCGCACGACTTGAAGCACTGCGCCCCCGTCGGCGCCGGCCAGATGCCTGGTGAGGTCGCAGATGCGGTCCGTGCGGGGCTGGAGCCTGTCGAGAATGTGGGTTATCTGTTCGTCGACGCGCAGGCCCGGTTCCCGGCAGACAACCATCCACGAGTGGTCGACCGGAACCACCGCCGGCTTGGTGATTCTGCTGCCGCGAACAGTCACCTCGTCAGGAGTGATACCCAGCCGGGAGGTCATGTCGTCTGCCGAGGTGTGCTGGCTGAACAGTGCGAAGTAGGCGTACTGGTGAAGTGGCATCCCGTGGAGGATAGCCGCGCGGGAAATGGGCCGACCGTGATTATGCGTGCCCCGACAGTCAGGCAGCCGCGGTGACCGGAGGTGCGACCTGGTAGCACCATCGGTCACGGATCAGGGCCCAGTGACGTTGACGCGTCGGCGGGCGAGGGCGAACACGGCCTGGACGTGTTTCTTCCCCTCGGCTCGTTTGCGGTCGGAGAACTTCCGCTAGTTCGGGTCGTAGCGGAGGCTGACCAGCGCGGACGTATAGAAGACGCGCTGGAGCCTTCGGTGGTAGACCAGCGCCGGTGAAGGTTGACGCTGACCTTGCCCGAGTCACGCGGTGCGGGAGCGACGCCGGCGAGGCCCGCCAGGGCATCCGGGGAGTCGAAGCCGTCCAGGCCGCCGCCGACGGCGGCGAGGAACTCCGCGCCCAACACAGTGCCTATGCCGGGGACGCTCAGGACGATGTCGGCGAGCTCGTGTTCGCTCCGCAGCGGCGGATCGCGGTCGGGGTCTGGTAGCCCGTCAGCAGCATGAGCGGCCCGGTGTTCGTCACCTCCAAGGCCCGTTCCAGGGCCGGGAACATGCTCAGCAGGGTGCCGCGCAGGCGGTTGACGACACCGGTGCGGTCCCCCCTTTCGACCAAGTCCGCCCGGCGCCCGGTCAGCAGTTTGAGCTCGATGGCGGCTTCGTCGCCGGGGCAGGTCGCGGCGCATTCTGGCCTGGTCGGCGATCACGTAGGCGTCGCGGGCGTCGGTCTTACCCTCGCCGCGGTATCCGTCGGACTCCATTGCCGGCTCAGGTGGTCCTCGGCTTCCCGCAGCACGCACTCGGCGCTGGGGAGCGAGGTCTGGTGGCCCTGACGTTGTTCAGCGGTCCCACCATGTTGGCCTCAGTCGGCCCCGATTCGTGAAGATCGGCCCCGCCGCGGACGGCTTGACTTGACCCCACCCCTCCGCGACGCGTTGCTCGGCGGCGGGGTCAACTGGAACCGCCCGTACCGTTACCGCTGCTTTCACAGGTGGTACCGCCGCAAGCCGCCACGATGGGGCCGCTGGTAGACGTCACAACCAGCCATCTGCCTCCTGAGCACTCCAGTTGGCCAGTGGCACTGGAGTGCTCAGTCACAGTTGATGACATTCAGTCGAGCCAGCGGGCCTTGTCCCCGATACGGACATGGCCGGGTTTCTCGACCGCCGCGTACACGCCGAGGGCGTTGCCGAGCTCGCGGGCGACCCAGCGCAGCACGGCGCGGTCATGCGGGACAGTCGGAGTCTCCTTGGTGATCATCACGCAGCGGTCGCACCCCTCGGTGAAGCGCAACCGCAGCGTGCCGATGACCATCCGGCGGCCGATCCAATCGTGTTCGGGGTACCCGGTCGCGTGGTCGCCGGGCACGTCGTCGAGCACCAGGTTGGGCCGGAACCGGCTGGCGTCCATCGCACTGTCCGGCAGCGTCGAGCCGAGGCTGCGTAGCGCCGTCGTTGTCAATACATGGAGCGCGGCGTCAGGCCGGTGCGGCTGGTGCTCGACCAGCGTGACCTTGGCCTGTACAGCCGCACTGAGCCGACTGGCAGCGTCAGGCGCATCGGAGCGGAACCGCCGGCCGTCCGGCAGGACCAGTTCGGCCACGCCCGGCCCGAGGGTGACCGCCCGCAATCGCATGAGCGCCGGAACAGCGCCGGCCCAGGTGACCTCTTCCCGCTCGTCGTGGATGGCGATGCCCCGGTCACCCTCGATTCCGAGCACACCGACCGTGGCCGCGGTCAGTCGCTCACCACCCACCGACTTCACCGGATACCGCCACAGTTGGTCGACCCGCATCCATCGCCCCCTTCATCCCAGCGGTCCGGCGACCGTAGTCGACGGCTGCCCGGGCAAGCACAGCGACGATCACCGTACGGGGGGGGTCATGCCGTCGTTCCACCGCCGCCTGGTTGTGACGTCTACCAGCGGCCTCATCGTGGCGGCTTGCGGCGGTACCACCTGTGAAAGCAGCGGTAACGGTACGGGCGGTTCCAGTTGACCCCGCCGCCGAGCAACGCGTCGCGGAGGGGTGGGGCCAAGTCAAGCCGTCCGCGGCGGGGCCGATCTTCACGAATCGGGGCCGACTGAGGCCAACATGGTGGGACCGCTGAACAACGTCAGGGCCAGTCTGGCATGTTCGGGTGCGCCGTTGAACCGGGCGGCGGGCTGAGACGGGTCGGGGGGCGGGGCGATGCCACGGCAGGAGGAGTGAGCGGCTGCGGTGGCGCTCCCGCGTGCGGGAAGTCGCCCACCAGCGCGCGAGCAGAACGAGAGCGGTAACGGCCGCCGCGGCGGAGGCAAGAGGGGGATGCGCGGTCACAGGTGTGCCCTTTCTTCCCAAAACCAACCGTCCGTCGACGTCCGCCCAGGTCGAGGTGGGGCGGCGGGCCTCGACGGGAGGAGTCAGCCGGGCCAGGTGCCGGTCAGGCGGCGGGTCGCGGCGGCGCCGCCGCGGTCGACTGCGACTTTGACCCCGGCGAAGATCGCGCCCTGCAGGACGGCCGCCAGCATCGTCTCGCGCCAGGTGCGGTCCTCGTCGGTGGCGTCGGGAGCGTCCTCGTCATGGCCGCCGCCGACCACTGTGGCATCCGGCCGCACCACCACCCTCGCCCAGGCGGCAGGTGCGACCTGCTCGCTCCGGGACGGCGCGGGCATCCGTGGACAAGCTGGTCGTTCTCCGCCGGGTGGAGCAGCCAGGAAAAACTGGTCGTCACGCTGGTGGAACCCGAGCTGGTGGTGGAAGTCGGCGTCGATGTCGCCCGCGACGCCTCCGGCCGATGGCGCCACCCCGCACGCTGGCACCGCGCACGCCCCGACCTCTCCCCCGCCGACGTCCCCCACATGAAGTCACCGCCGCACTGACAGCCATGCTGATGGTTGACCTGTATGTACCTCTCGCTTCCATGAGCGAGGCTGCTGCCGGACCGGACAGCCGCCTAGCTCTGCATCCCTGCGCCCGGTCAGCTGCGGATGATGTTCTGGGCCTGCGGGCCCTTCTGTCCCTGGCCGATGTCGAAGGTGACGTGCTCGCCCTCGGTCAGCTCGCGGTATCCGCTGCCCTTGATTTCGGAGTAGTGCGCGAAGACGTCCGGGCCTCCGCCGTCCTGCTCGATGAAGCCGAAGCCCTTTTCGGCGTTGAACCACTTCACGGTGCCGCTGGCCATACTGGTCGATCCTTCGTTCATGCCCGAGAACAGCCCCTTCGTCGGGGCGTGCTCCGGCTCTCTGCAATCCAGGAGCCAGCAGCCGTTCTACCCCGGAACACGGCCCTCACCCGGCTGGCGACACAGGCTTCACGCATCGCAAGCTCGCCGGGCACCGGCGCTTCCACATCTGCTGGCGAACGGCGCCGGCATCCCCGCTTCTAGGCCGGAGCGGTCACGCGACTGTGGGGCCGACGAGTTCGGACAGGACGTCTTCCATGGTGACGAAGCCGATCACGGTGCCCTTCTCGCCGGTGACAGCGGCGAGGTGGGTGCCGCCTGCCCGCATCGCGGTGAGGGCGTCATCGAGCGGAGTATCGATCTGCACGCGGGTCACGGGATGCAGGGCGGTGCGGGGGAACGGCTTGTGCCGCTCGGACACGCCGATGGCGTCCTTGATGTGCAGGTAGCCCATGATCGTGCCGCCGGCGCCCAGGACGGGCATCCGGGAGTAGCCGGCGCCTGTGGCGGCCTTCTCCAGCTGGGCGGGGGTGACGCGGTGGTCGACCGTGCTCATCCGGGCCAGCGGCACCAGGACCTCGCCGACCGGACGGGTGCCGAGCTCCAGGGCGTCGCGCAGCCGTTCGCCGTCGGCGGGATCGAGCAGGCCTGCCTGGCTGGAGTCGGCGACGAGGCGGGCGAGTTCGTCGTCGGTGAAGACGGCGGCGACTTCGTCCTTGGGCTCGACTTTGAGCAGGCGCAGCAGGGTGTTGGCGAAGGCGTTGATGCCGAAGATGACGGGCTTGAGCGCGCGGGTGAGCGCGATCAGCGGCGGGCCCAGCAGCAGCGTGGTGGGTACCGGGGCGGCCAGGGCGATGTTCTTGGGCACCATCTCGCCGAAGAGCATGTGCAGGTACGTCGCGAGCGTCAGGGCGATGACGAAGGCGATCGGGTGGATCAGTCCCTCGGGCAAGCCGATGGCGTGGAAGGGCGGTTCCAGCAGGTGGGCGATGGCCGGCTCGGCCACGGCGCCCAGCACGAGGGAGGAGACCGTGATGCCGAGTTGGGCGGTGGCCATCACCCCCGACAGATGCTCCACCCCCCACAGAGCGGTCCTGGCGCGCTTGTTCCCGGCCTGGGCCTTGGGCTCGATCTGGCTGCGGCGTACCGAGATCAGGGCGAACTCGGCGCCGACGAAGAAGGCGTTGGTGAGCAGGGTCAGGGCGCCGATGAGTATCTGGATGGTGGTCATCGGGCACTCTCCTGCTCGGTACGGTCCGCCGCGGGGGCGGCGAGGGTAAGGCGGTCGGCGCGGTGGTGGTCGACGTCCAGGACGGTGATGTCCCATCCGTCGAAGTGCACGGTGTCTCCGGGCCGGGGGATGCGTTTAAGGAGGGTGGCGGTCAGGCCGGCGAGGGTTTCGTAGGGGCCGTCCGCGGCGCTCAGGCCGATCTCGGCGAGCTGGTCGGTGCGGATACTGCCCTCGGCCTGCCAGACCCGCCGGCCGTCTTCGGTTGCGGGCCTCGGGAGCAGGTCGGGGACCTCGAGGGGGTCGTGTTCGTCGCGGACCTCGCCGACGACCTCCTCGATGATGTCCTCGACGGTGGCGACACCGGCGGTGCCGCCGTATTCGTCAATGACTACGGCCATGGTGCGCTCCGTGCGCATCCGGGCCAGGAGGGTGTCGACGGGCAGGCTGTCGGGCACCAGCAGCGGCGGTGTCATCAGGTCGGTGACCGGCGTGCCGGCGCGCTGGTCCTCGTCCAGGGCGAGGACGTCGCGGATGTGGATGGTGCCGATGATCTCGTCCAGGCTGTCGCGGTAGACGGGGAAGCGGGACAGGCCGGTGGCGTGTGTGAGGTTGACCGCGTCCGCGGCGCTGGCGTGGGATTCGAGGGCCTTGACGTCCACCCGCGGGGTCATGACGTTCTCGGCCGTCAGTTCACCCAGGTGCAGGGTGCGCACGAACAGTTCGGCGGAGTCCTTCTCCAGCGCGCCCTGGGCAGCGGAGTGCCGGACCAGCGCCACCAGCTCCTCCGGGCTGCGGGCGTGGGCGAGTTCTTCGGCCGGCTCCAGGCCGAAGCGGCGCACGAAACGGTTCGCGGTGTTGTTCAGGTGCCCGATGAAGGGTCCGAAGGCGGCGGTGAAGCCGCGCTGCGGAGTGGCGACGACCTTGGCCACGGCCAGCGGCCGGGAGATCGCCCAGTTCTTCGGCACCAGCTCACCGACCACCATCAGCACCACGGTGGACACGGCGACACCGAGGATGGTGGCGATCGTGGAAGCCGCATCTGCCAGGCCGATCGCGGTCAGCGGGCCGCGCAGCAGCGCGGCCAGGGACGGCTCGGCGAGCATGCCGATCACCAGCGAGGTGACGGTGATGCCCAGCTGGGCGCCTGACAGCTGGAAGGTCAGACGGCGTACGGCCTTCAGCGCGCTGTCCGCGCCGCGCTCACCCGCCTGCACGGCACGCTCGAGATCAGCGCGCTCGACCGTGGTCAGGGAGAACTCGGCCGCGACGAACACCGCACACGCGAGAGTCAGCGCCAGAGCGAGCAGGAGCAGCAGGAACTCGGTCACCGTGCCACCCCCGATTCACAGCTCTCTGTCGGGCGGGGTATGGCACGGCTCGTACTGGGAGGTTCACCCATTGCGGGTCTGCCGCTCCTTCTTCACTCAACCACCCCCGGCAGGGGGGCGGAACGTCTTCGTCGGGAAGGGAAGTCTTCCCCCACCCAATAGTAAAGGACCGGTAAAGCAGCTTCCCGGTCCGGATAAGTGCCGGACAAGGATCGGAGTGGTGGTCGGAAGATCCCATCGCGCGCTGCTGAGCGCTCCTGTACCCGGGCCCGATCCACGGTGGAAGTCGGCGTCGCCCCCTGTAGCCCGCCGCTTCATGGCAGGCCGTCAGGCAAGACAGCGGGGCCCGGGGAGCGCTGTCTGCTACTGGGGACGGCGTCCGGTGACGTCGCCGCCCAGGTCGTCGGGCAGGGCGATGCGGGCGATGATGCGTTTACCGACCGGCTCCCGCTGGACCTCGAAACCCTGGGCGCCGGCCATGACGATCTCCAGACCGTGCTGCCCGACCCTGCCCACATCGGCGGCCCGGGCCACCGGCAGGACCGGATCGCAGTCCCACACGACCACTTCCACCAGCGAGCCGACGATGCGCAGTTCCATCAGCACCGGCCCGGGAGCGTACTTGCGGGCGTTGGTGACCAGTTCGCTGACCACCAGCTGGGTCAGGTCCATCGCGCATGCTGACACCGGCAGGCCGTGCGCAGCCTGGACGCGGGCGAGGAAGTCCACCGCGCGGTGGCGGGCCTCGGCGATGCAGGATCCGTTGCCGTCCAGGGCGATGGTGTCCTGTATCGAAGGGCGCCAGGCATCACGCTGTCCTCACCATCGGGGACCGATTCCGCCGGATTCACCCGTTCACCCGTTCACCCGCATGGCGCATACCCCGGACTCCGCCTCGCATGCCCCTTGAACTCGGCTACACAGAGGGCCGAACGAGTGTTCACCGTAATATCGGGGCAGGCTGCCAACATCGTGTCGGGGGCTTTGAGCCCCATCAGCGAGCGCAGTCGAGGAAACGGTGACAGACACCCACGGAACAGCCCGGCCCGGTCTCTCGATCGACCACACCACTATCGACGACATCCGGGTGGTGTGGTCACCCTGCGAGGCGAGACCGACCACGCCGTCACAAACGAGCTCACCGAAGCCCTGCTGTCCTATAACGGCGCGACACCGCCTCGCACCGTGGTGGACCTCAGCGGCGTGACCTTCATGGACTCCAGCGGCATCAACGTCCTCATCGCCGCCCACCAGGCTGTGTGACGCTCAGGGATGGCTGCGCATTGCCAGCGCTCAGGCATCGGTGCTATGGGCCCTTGAGCTCGTCGGCCTGAACCAGGTCATCGGCTGCCATCCCACCGTAGAACAGGCCCTGGCCCCCTGACCCACGCCATGCCTGGCCACGGCGTCCTACCCGGCTTCCGCGTCCGAGGCATTCCGCTGGCCTGAGCGCCGCTGCACGGCCGCCTCCAGCTCCTGACCCACCAGCTCCGGCAGGGGCTTCCCCAGCGCCCAGGCGATCACCGTCTCAGCCACCGTGTGCAGCTTGGTGTTGGTGTGCTGGGAGACCTCACGCAGCACGTCGAATCCTGCGGCCGGCGCAAGCCGGTGGATCGCGGCGAGAACACCGATGGCCTGATCCACCGTCGCGTGGGAAGCGACGGCGTGCCGCAGCTGCGCGTTCTCCTGCTCCAGGGCGTTCGTGGCGTCGTCACGTGTGCCGTCGGGCGAGGGCCGCGGCACGCGGGAGGTCGTCATGGGCTGGTCTCCATGCAGGGGTAGGGCTTTCTGTACGCCTGCCCCCTTACCGAAACGGCAAGACACCCTCCGTGTGACGTGAAGATCACACAGGATGAGAGGCCCCTCGCCGACCAGGGGACGGCGAAGAGCTCCAGGGCTGTTTACCCAACCCTCGTTCTGCCGGGTGGCCGCCGCGTCCGCGCTCACCCTCCCGGGCCGGACAGTCGAGTATCGGGCAGCCAAGGCGGGTGCCGCAGCCGACTCGGGTCCGCCGAGGCATGTGGGGACGTCAGCGTCTGCGCACCGTCCGGCCTCGCCGCTCCGCATGCTCCCGGGGGCGCAATGCCGGACACTCCTGTATAGGGGTCGGCGTATGTCGCGCGGGCCATGGTGAAGGTGTTCGGCATGCTTGAGGTCCCGCTCTGGCTGTGGGGGGCGTTCGCCGCGACGGTGATCGTGTCGCTGGCGGTAGACCTGCTGTCCCACCGCACCGCGCACGTCATCGGCTTCAAGGAGGCAGCCGCCTGGAGCGGCCTGTGGGTGAGCCTCGCCCTGATCTTCGGCGCGGTTGTCTTCCTCGTCCTTGGCACCACCGCCGGCACCGAGTACACGACAGCCTGGCTACTGGAGAAGAGCCTGTCGGTCGACAACCTCTTCGTCTTCGCCGTGATCTTCGCCTACTTCAAGGTACCGCGGGCCTACCAGCACCGCGTGCTGTTCTTCGGCGTCATCGGCGCCCTCGTCTTCCGCGGGATCTTCCTCTCCCTTGGCGTGGCCGTGGTCAGCCGCTTCACCGCGGTGCTGTTCGCCTTCGCGGCGGTCCTCTTCTACAGCACCTACAAGCTCCTCAAGGACGAGCAGGAGAGCTTCGACCCGGGCAAGAGCTTCGCCGTACGGATGCTCCGCAAGATCATCCCGGTCCGGGACGAGTACGCCGGAGCCCGGTTCTTCGTCAGGGAAGCCGGCAAGCGCGTGGGGACCCCGCTGCTCGCGGTGGTCGCCGCGATCGAGGCCGCCGACCTGATCTTCGCCGTCGACAGCGTGCCCGCCGTCCTCGCGGTCAGCGACGACGCGTTCATCGTCTACACCAGCAATGCGTTCGCCATCCTCGGTCTGCGGGCCCTCTACTTCATGCTCGCAGGGCTCCTGGACCGCTTCCACTACCTGAGCAAGGGACTGGCGATCATCCTCGCCTTCATCGGCGTCAAGCTCATCCTCCAGGCGTCCCACAAGATGATCAGCACGAGTATCCCGGAAATCCCCTCACCGATCAGCCTCGCGGTCATCGTCGTCGTCCTGACGGGTTCCGTGGTGCTCAGCATCAGAAGGCCCGCCCCGACAGGGGGTCTGGGACAGACCGACGAACAGAAGGGCGCCTCCG
Source organism: Streptomyces sp. NPDC057474 (assembly GCF_042802555.1). Lineage (NCBI taxonomy): Bacteria > Bacillati > Actinomycetota > Actinomycetes > Kitasatosporales > Streptomycetaceae > Streptomyces > Streptomyces sp. NPDC057474. Next base: position 34,946 of record NZ_JBHVDX010000079.1, read on the forward strand.
GGACCACGGAACAGCCCAGCTCACTACCTGTGGCGGATACCCCTGGGTCCCCAACCGGTTCACCAGGCCGGGACGCTGAATCCCGCCCGCGCTCAGGCCAGCGAGGAGGCAAAGCACTTCCCGACGCGCCAGCACGGGCATATCGTAAAAAAATGGTCAAAGTGAAGCGTAAGCCTGAAACGTACGTGTGTCCGACCTGCAAGCAATCCGTGCCGGCCGCTATCCACCGGCACAAGACCCTCGGCGTATTCGTCCCCGTATGGGGCCCGGGCGCATGTCAAAACCGCGACTGTGCCGACTTCCGGTTGGACCCCAGTTACAAGCAGTCCTCAGCCCGGTAACAAAATCGGCAGCGCCGACCCGTCACATCAAACGACCCACCGGATCTCTACCGGGATCGCCCCGCCACCCTGTCACCGCTGGGGAATCTCACCGTCCATGAAGTCCCGAAGGTGGTCCTGGCAGTTTGGGCGTCCCTCCAGCGGCGGCAACCCGGCGGCCTCGCCCGCATGCCACATCACCTCGACCATGATCCCTGCCGCTTCGTACCACTCCTCATCCCCGTTGAACAGGACGGCGGCCGCGCGGGCCATTGCCCGGGCGGCCTTCCTGGCGGCCACGGCGGTCGGCGTGCCGGGGCCGGTGAGGCCGGCGGCAGTGTCGTACGTGAAGGCAGCCCGCCCCCTGGAGCGGATGACGTCCGAGCACCACGTCGCGTCGTCGGCGAACATGTCGCGGGCGGCGCGGGCGAGCGGACGCCCGTCGGGCGGCGTCCCAGCCTTCGACAGGGCGAGAAAGGCCGCGTGACACGCCTCAGCGTCGGCCCCCCAGGAATCTCTGTCGGACCCGGCACGGCTCAGGGCTGCGTCAGCGGCGTCTGAGCAGGCGGCATACGTCTGCTGAACCCGCTCGTGGTCGGTGTCGTAGTAGATCCCTTCAATCGCCCCGCCCGCGGAGAACCAGGTGCTCACCCCTTTGGTCACGGCGTCGACGGCCAGGAGGCGGTCGGCGACCTCGATCAGGCCCGCCGCTCGCAGTTCGCGGGCAAGGCGGACCCAGCTGGCCTCGGAGGGCTCGCACAGCTTGAGGCATCGGGTGTACGGCAGGCCGGTCACCGCCCGGATCTGGCGGGCAAGCCGCCCTCCCGCTCACGCACTTGAGACGAAAGCACCGGACCTCCAGCGGCCGACTGCGCAGCATCAGCCTCACAAATAGATTCCCGTTGTGCAAGTTTTTCCATTGAGCAAGTTTCCAATTCTCCGCGTATGCTCACTGCCGATGACTACCGGCCTGCGTGAACGCAAGAAGGCGGCGACTCGTGAGGCGCTGCACGCCGCCGCCGTGCGCCTCGCTCTGGCCAACGGCATCGAGAACCTCACGGTCGAGGCGATCGCTGACGCCGCCTTCGTCTCCCGTCGCACCTTCTCCAACTACTTCGCCAACAAGGAGCAGGCTCTGATGCACCACGACCGGACACGCGCCGTCCGGCTGGTCGAACTCGTCTGTACCCGCCCAGAAGAAGAGGCCCCGAGGACCGCACTCATCCGCGCCGCCGAGCAGCTTCACGCGGAGTACCCCGACACACCCGAGGCGCAATACCGGGAACTGCGCCTCCACCCCGCACTGCTCTCCGAGCTGGCCGCCGCCTACACCGCCGTCGAACAAGACCTTGCCGACGCTGTCGAGCAGCGGCTGCCCGACCAACCGGACCGGGCCTTGCGCGCCCAGGTACTCGCCGCGGCCTTCCTCGTCGCCCTGCGGATCGCCGGGCAGACCTCCCTCGAACAGCCCCAGCGGAACTTCATGGACCTGACCGAGCGGGCCATCGCCTTCACCCACGAGGGCTTCCGCCAGGAGGCTTCTGATGGCGTTTCGTAGTTGGCACATCACGCGACGAGCTGTTGGCTTACCGTCTTCCGACTGACTACGTTGCTCCGCAACGGGGTTGCCGGCCGTTTGTCACACGGCCGGATCCCTTGCCGCCCTGCTCGTCCGCACAGGTGCCACCTTCTCGCCGGGGCGCCCGCGGCATCTGGCGCCTCCACGAGCACACGCATCGTCGACTTGTCGGGTGCGGCACGCCGTGGTGGCGTAGGCAGGCACCTGCTGGGACTGCGTTCCTGACCCCGAGGGCCGGGGAGAGTAGCAACGCCGTTCGAGCAGCTGGCGATCCGCGCGCCACGACCTGTCCCGTGGGACGATCGGCCCCGTGGGCGGTGTGGCTTCGAAACATGCGAGGAGAGCGCATTGCGCGTTCTGGTCGGTGTTGATCGTTTCGTTCCTGCCGGGTGCCACGTCGACACAGTGGCGACGGTGCGTGGTCCGCACTTCGGGCCGGTCCGCTGCTCGTGCGGGGGTGGCGAACGTCGATGTCGCCACCGCGACCGGTCGGTGCGCCGTGCCGGGCGACGCCCGCGAATTGGGGTGGGTGTGAGCGTTGGCACGTGAACTGGTGCTCGGCCTCGACGCGGGACACACCGTGACCAAGGCAGTCCTGTTCGACGCCACCGGCCGACCGGTGGCGCAGGCCAGCGGCACGCTGCCGCTGAGCACTCCTCACCCGTACTGGGTCGAGCGGAACATGGACGACGTCTGGCGGACGGCGCACCAGGCCATCGCCGCCTGTCTCGCCGATGCGGGCCCGGACGCGGGGCAGGCCGTCGCCGCCGTGGGGCTGACCGGGCACGGCGACGGGCTGTACGCCGTCGACGATCGCGGCCGACCGGTACGGGCCGCGATCGTGGCGATGGACACGCGCGCCGAGCCGGTGCTGGAGGAGTGGCGGAGCAGTCCGGTCTGGTCCCGCGCCCTGGAGCTGTCGGGCACGGTGCCCTTCGCGGGTTCCCCGGCCGCTCTGCTGGCCTGGCTCGCCCGCCACGAGCCGGGAGTACTGCAGCAAGCCCGTTGGCTGCTGTCCTGCAAGGACTGGCTGCGCCTGAGACTGACGGGATCGGTGGCCACCGATCCCACGGATGCCAGCGCCTCCTTCACCGACATGCGGCACGGCGGCTACTCGCCGGAACTGCTCGACCTGTACGGCCTCGGAGCGCTCGCCGGCATGCTGCCGCCGGTCCTGGCCTGCGACGCGGTGAGCGGAACCGTCGCCCCCGAGGCCGCGGCGCTCACCGGGCTCACCGCCGGTACCCCCGTCGTCTCGGGTGCCCATGACGTCGACGCCGCCGCGCTCGGAATCGGCGGCACGACGCCGGGCGAGCTCTCCATGATCGCCGGGTCGTTCAGTATCAACCAGGTGGTCTGCGAGCGCCCCGTCGTCGATCCGCGCTGGCAGGTTCGTCATTTCGTCCGCCCGGGGCAGTGGATGACCATGTCCACCTCACCGGCGTCGGTGGCGAACCTGGAGTGGTTCCTGCGGGTCACGGGCGCTCCGGCCGAGCAGCGGGACGGCGTCCACGAGGCGCTCGGCCGGGAGGTCGAGGCGCATCTGAGCGGTCCGTCGGAGGTGTTGTTCCACCCGTTCGTCTATGGCTCCCCGCACTCGCATCCCACGTCCGGGACGTTCCTCGGTCTGCGCGGCTGGCACGGCCGAGGCCATCTGCTTCGGGCTCTGATGGAGGGCGTCGTACTCAATCACCGCTGGCATGTCGACGTGCTCTGCTCGAAGCTGCCGATCACCGGGGTGCCGGCCCGGCTGACCGGCGGCGCCGCGCACAGCGAGGTGTGGAGCCAGATGTTCGCCGATGCTCTGCGGCGGCCGGTCGTGGTGACCGACGTGGCGGAGAGTGCCGCCCGAGGAGCGGCCCTGCTGGCCGCCACCGCCGTAGGTCTGCTCGACGACGTGACGGACCCGCGCGCCGGAGCCACCGTGCTCCGACGCCACGAACCCCAGGCCGACCGGGCCGCCGTACTCGACGAGGCGTACGAGGTGTACCGGGAGGCGCTGGAGGCTCTCGGACCGGTCTGGGCCCGCTTGGACGCGGACGGGACCGCCGAGTGAGAACAGGGAGTCCCTCGCACAAGGAATCAACCACCGGAGCAAGGCAGTTGGCCCCTGCCGCGGACCCTACGCCGGGGTCGGCACGCCGTCACGGCGGTACGGCGGCTGGGCGCCGGCGCGGGTGCAGGTGTCGGCCGCGATCTCCACGGCATACGACAGCAGGCGGGCGAGTTCGCCGGCGCTCAGAGCGTCGACGCCTTCGCGGCTGAGTCGGCCGGTGTGGTGCAGATGGGCGAGCACCCCGGCGGTGAAGGCGTCGCCCGCTCCCACCGTGTCGACGACCTCGACCGCCGGGGCAGGCACATGCACGTCGGCGTCGCGGCCGGCGGCCCAGGCACCCCGGGAGCCGAACGTGATCAGGACGAGTCCGACCCCGGACGCGAGCCAGCGGTCGGCCACTGTTTCGTACGGCTCGCCCGGGTGGAGCCAGGCCAGGTCCTCGTCGCTCGCCTTCACCACGTCGGCGAGCGCCACCCACTCGGCGAACCGCCGGAGGTAGGCCGCACGGTCGGTGACCAGGCCCGGCCGGACGTTCGGGTCGAGGGACACCAGCCGCCGGCCCGCCTCCCGGCGCAGCAGTCCGTCGAGTGTCGAGGCCAGGGGCTCCAGCAGCATCCCCAGCGAGCCGAGGTGCAGTGCCGTACTCAGGGGCAGGTCACCGCCGTCCGGGAGGGTGGCGAGGTGCTCGGGCCGCAGGCCGCGGTCGGCGGCGCCGCCTGCGTGGAAGGAGTAGGCGGCCGACCCGTCCTCGTGCAGGTGCACGGCGGCGAGGGTGGTGGGGTCGGAGGTCGGCAGCACGTGGGTGAGCCGGGTGCCGGATGCCGCGAGGTGCGCGCGCAGGAGATCGCCGAAGTGGTCGTCGGAGATGCGCGCGAGTAGTGCTGCGGGGACTCCGAGACGGCCGAGACCGGCGGCGACATTGAGGCAGGAGCCGCCCGGGCGCGGCTGGAGGGCTGCGGCACCGTCGGTGGTGCGGGCGGGGGTGAGGTCCACCAGCGCGTCTCCGGCGACGACGACGGCCGGGTTGTCTGCGGTTTCCGCTCTGTCTGGTCTGTTCGGAGTGGTGTTCATGCGGGATTCCTCAGGGGCGGCGGCGCGGTCGGGGCGTCTCACATCTCTCTACGAGACGGCTAGACGATAGATTCCCATAAGTTTTCTCGCAAGATGTGTTAACAACGGCGCAGCATCCTGATAATAATTCCGCCATCGATATTGCGCCCACACCCCAGGGCCGCATCCGCACCCCTCCCCAGCCGAGCTCAGTCGAGGTTCCGACGAGCGGCGCCGCCATGGGAGTCCCCTACGCCGTTTCCCGAGCCACCCGTACGAGAGGTCCCCCGTCACATGCGATCGACCAGATACGCCCTCATAGCCGGCGCCGCCGCCACCGCCCTGCTCGCCACCGCCTGTTCCGGGGCCGGAGCCGGCGGGTCCTCGGACGGCGGCAAGAGCATCAACGTCCTGATGGTCGGCAACCCGCAGATGGAGGACATCGCGAAGCTGACCAAGGACACCTTCACCAAGGACACCGGGATCAAGGTCAACTTCACGATCCTTCCCGAGAACGAGCTGCGCGACAAAGTCACCCAGGACATCGCCACCCAGGCCG
>NZ_JBHVDX010000080.1:0-39879 GCF_042802555.1 Streptomyces sp. NPDC057474
CCTTGAAAGGGCCTGCGGCCCTTTGGGGGCGCGGGGCTGTATCGACATGCGGCTCCGCCGACGGACCCGCAGGTGGGGGTCGAAGGGGCACCGCCCCTGGGATGGGACGGGTAGGGGCGGCGGGGGCGAGGAAAACGCCCCGGCTAGACCCCGGTGGGCACGGCGAGCTGCTCGGCCACATACGCCGCGTACAGCCCCGCCACATCCACCCCATGCATCGCGGACGACTTGGCGAACTCCGGATTGGCGTTCACCTCGAGGACCAGCAGCTCCCCAGCGACCCGGTCCTCCACCAGATCCACCCCGTAGAAGCCGGGCCCCAGCACATCCACCACCTGCTGGCACAACTTGTCGATCTCGGCGGTCACCTCGACCCGCTGAACCCGAGCACCCAGATGCGTGTTGGTCCGCCAGTCCTCCGACACCCGCTGAATCGCCACCACAGGCGTCCGCCCCACGACCACGACCCGCAGATCGTGCCCCGGCTTGTCGACATAAGCCTGCACGACCACGGGAAACAGCTTCCCGGTCGCGTCCGCGGACTCCCGCCCCCCGGCCCACGCCTCGACACACTCCGCGTTGGCCATCTTGGTGACCCCCCGCCCCCATGACCCGCTCACGGGCTTGACGACGGCCGGCATCCCCAACTCGCTGACAGCCGACCGCACTTGGTCGTAGCTGAAGGCATGCCGGGTGACCGGATGCGCGATGCCGTGGCGCGCGAACAGCAGCGACTGCAGACCCTTGTCGTTGCACGCCTCGATGACGGAGGACCGGTTGAGGGTGGTCACCCCGGCGTACTCCAGCCGCCGGGAGACGCTGATGGCGTCCCGGTGGGACAGGTTGCGGATCACGGCGAGAGCGGGCGGGCCACCGGTGCGGCCCGCCACGACCTCCGCCAGATCCTCCATCAGCAACGGCCGAGCCGTCAGCCCCTCGGCCCGCAGCGCCCCGAGGAGTTGTTTCTCCTCGGGCCGCAGCATCGTCACCGAGAGCAGGACCTGATCAACGGCCGTCACTCGCCCCAGTCCTCTTCCACCTCGGGGGCGAGATCGAGACGTGTCCCGGCGGCGGACTTCTCGACCACCTCGTGCTCCTGGCCGCAGGCCGCGCACTCGGTGATCTCCCCCTTTTCCCAGTCCTCCTGGACCTCGAATTCGGTGTCGCACACCAAGCACTTCGGTGCGGCAATGGCGGTGGTCATTTTCTCGGACTCCTTCGTTGGTTCAATATGAAACCGAATGCCGGAACCCATGAACCGGCAGGCGGAATTCACCGGACATCGAATGAGCATCGATCCGGCCGGACGGTCCCCCGTCAAGCGCTTTCTTTGCGAACTCGCACACTCGGCCACGACCTGACGAGCCATCAGTTGTGGTCGTCCGCCCCGCCTCGGGCCGCCGGCACCCGCGACCACCACGCGATCACTATGCGAGCGCTACGTGAGCGCGGGGTGAGCGCTGTGCGATCGCCACGCGAGCTCTACGCGCGTTTTGCGGGGGCTTTACCCGCGTTGATCGGCCGGCGCTCCGGCTCAGGGCCAGCCGGGGTCGCCCGGGACGTTGGACGCCTGGGCATGGGCGACCGCGGTGCGGTCGGCCGTCTCGACGGCGACAGAAAGGGTCAGCACCGCGGCGGCGACAAAAGCGAGCGCCCCGGCCAGTCTGCGCATGTACTTCATTTCCCGTACCCCCCAGAAGAATTCTCGGACTCGCGGCTCTCCGCCGCTGTCCACATGAAGAGCATGCCGTGGGCCGACGGTTGCCGGAAGCGATTGAAGGGGTCATGATCGTGCACTGCAGGAATCTGAAGGGGGCGGGCATGTGCGGTGAGTCGGACATACGCGGGGGCACCGAGACCGTTGCGGAGGTGTGCGGTGAGGGCATCGAGTTCTACCGCACCGTTCTGGTGGCGGGAAGGGCCCCGCGCGCGGACGCGCCCGAGTGTGTGAGCGCGTTCGGTCTCGTGGCGCCCGCGGTGGACGACCCGGAGGCGTTGGTGCCGATCCCGCCCTCGGTGGCAACCGCTGCGCTGGCGCACCCCATGGAGCGGCTGATCCTGGACCAGCAGGAGGCCCTGGCCGCCGTACGGGCGTCGATGTCGCAGGCGGAGAGCGTCTACCGCACCGCCCGCCGCAAGGAGAGCGAGTCCTCCCAGCGCCTCACCCCGGCGCCGGCGATCACCGCCGCGCTGGACGAGGCGATCCAGAACACGAGGAACGAGCTGCTGACCGCGCACCCGGGCGGCCGACGCCCCGAAGAGGTCCTGGTCAAGGCCCTGCCCCGCACCCTGGAGGCCCACCGCAAGGGCGTCAAGCAGCGCACGCTCTACCAGCACACCGTCCGCGCCCACGGCCCGACCCTCGACTACATCAAGCAGGTCACCGACCTGGGCGTCGAGGTGCGTACGGTCGACGAGGTCTTCGACCGGATGATCATCTGCGACCGGGCCGTGGCCTTCATCCCCGACATGGGCAAGGACCACGGCTCCCACGCCCTCAAGGTCACCGACGCGGGCGTGGTGCACTTCCTGGTCTCCGCCTTCGAGTACGCCTGGGAGCGGGCGAAGCCGGTCGTCTACGAGCACGACCAGCAACGCCCTCCGCTCCTCACCGACGAGACCCGGCTGCACGTGCTGCGTCTCATGGTCGACGGCTACACCGACGCCGCCATCGCCGGCCGGCTGGGCATCAGCGCCCGTACCGTCGCCAGCCACCTCAAGAAGGTCGGCGACCTGCTCGGCAGCAACAGCCGCGCCCAACTCGCCTATCTCACCGCCAAGAGCGGCCTGTTGGAGGACGGCGCGGCGGCGGATTGCGAGTGCGAGCGCCGGAGTTGACGGCGCTTACCGAAAGGGGCCCATGGGCGGGGCTCAGGCCACCCGCACCCGAAGGGAGTAGAACCGCGTCGTCTGTGCGGCGTTCTGGTTGTCGTCGCTGACCAGCAGCACGTTCAGCCGTCCCGGTGCCGGTCCCGGTCCCCGTCCGTCGTGCCGCTGCTGCCCGGTGACGACCATCCCCTCGATGTTGTCGAGCAGCGGGTTGGGCTGGGGCTGCTTGGCGGTGGCGCCGAGGGAGGGGCAGTTCACGAGGTCGGCGAGGAGGGTCTTGCGGACGAGCCGTACGCCGTCACCGTCCTGCCCGGTGAGGACGTCGACGCCGCTGGTGTCGGTCGCGCGGCGTGTGTCGGCGGCGTAGAGGCGGACCGTGTTGCCGACCCCGGCGGTGAAACCGCGCTCCAGCACGAGCAGCCGCCCGCCCGGGAGGCCCGCCGCCTCGACGACGCCGAGTCCGGTGTCGGCGCGGTAGCCGTACTGGGCGGAGAGCCGGAAGTCCGGTGCGCCGCCGTGCCGTTGCCAGGACTGGAAGCGGACGATCCCGGCCGTGTCGCCGGAGAGGGAACCCTCCATCGAGGCGAGCAGCGTGCGCCCGCCGGGCAGGAGGGTGAGCCCCTCGAAGGTCTGGTTGGTGACGGCCCGCCCGGCCGGGGCGACCTTCAGCGCGTCGGGCACGGGAAGGCTGCCCAGGATCCGCCCCTGCCGGTCGTACCGCCGTACGGTCGGCTCGGTCTCGGAGGTGATGAGCCTGGTGCCGTCGCGGTCGACGACCAGCCCTTCGGAGTCGAGCGCGGCGCCGGTCTCCGTGGCGAGCGGTACGACGCCCTTCGGCTGGAGCGTGCGGCGGTCGAGGGTGAAGAGGGAGGAGCGGTCGGAGACGGCGAGGAGCGAGCCGTCGCGGTCGACGGCAAGGCCGGAGAAGTTCCCGACGAAGGTGCCTTCGTACGTCGTCTTGTCGAGGGCGTCGGAGTACCCCTCGATCGACACGGACGACGAACAGGCGTGACTCTGCGGCGAGTCGGCGTGGACCGGCCCGGCGGCGGCCAAGGTGGTGGCCGCCGCCAGGCCTGCGGTGAGGGTCGCGAGGACGGTTCTGAGAGGCATGGCGTCACGGTAGGACGACGCCGGTGATACGCGGATGGCCTCGCCGTGAACGTCCGGGTATCAGCCGCTGCCGCTGCCGGACATCAGCCGCTGCCGCTACCCGTTCCCGGCACCGGCACGGTCGCCTCCTGAGGCCGGTCGGTGGGCACGTACCGCTGCACGCTCGCCGAACCCGAGGCGCTCTTCGGGACGGGCACGAGATCCTTGTGGATGGCCTTGGCGACGCCCTGGATGGTGTTGACGCCGTACTGCATGTCGGGGTTGCCGTGGGTGAGGACGGTGATCGTGTAGTCCCGTCCGCCGCCGGTGAACGTGCCGACGCTGTGCACCCGCCAGCCGTGCGTGGCACGGGACAGCCACCCGTTCTTGACGTGCACCTTCACGGTGGAGGGCGCCCCGGCCGGGGTGCCCCAGCGCTGCGAGGAGACGACCTTGTTCATGAGCTTGAGGACGTAGGCGCGCGCGCTGTCGCTCAGGACGCTGTTCTTCGCGGTGAGCAGCGCGAGCAGCCGCTGCTCGTCCCGGACGGTGATCTGGGTGAGGCCCCAGTAGTTGTTCGCGCCCGGCTTGGTCTGGGTCATCTTGGCGGCGGTGAGGAACGCCTTGATCTTCGTCAGCCCGAGCTGCTTCCACAGCGTGCTGGTGGAGGCGTTGTCCGACTTGGTGATCATGGCGGTGGCGAGCTTGGTCTCGCGGTCGGTGAGATACCGGTTCTTCTTCTTCGCGTCGTACAGCAGCGCGGCGAGCACGGTCACCTTCACGACGCTGGCCGAGTCGAAGGCGGTGTCGCCCCGCAGCGTGCAGGTGGTGTTGGTCGCCCGGTCGTACAGCCCGACCGCCACCGTTCCCTTCCGCTTCGCCAGCGCCGCCGTGATGTCCTTCTGCAGCTTCTCGGCCAGTCCGGCCTGCTTCGACGTACAGCTGACGGCGGGCGCCGCGGCCGCGGCCGGCGCGAACGCCAGCGCCGCCGACGACACGACCATCCCCGCCCCGATCCCCGCAGCGACCAGACGCGTCCGTCTGGACGTCCGCGACACCCGGGATACCCCCGATATCCGGTGAGTCATAAAACGCTTCCCATCCCCTTGAGCGACTGGAACCCGCCTCTGGCGCGTTCACCTCAGTCGACTCGCGAGGATGACCGAAAGTTGTACACGAGTTCGGGAGACCCTCCTCCGAAGGGAGGCGCGTTCATGGACGAGTCCGGCTCCGGCCGCGAACGCGACCTGACGCCCAGGACGAACTCCGGCTCAGCCGGCGTCCGCCCCCGGCTCCCTGAGCGGGGCGGAGAGGCCCCTGTCAGGAGCGGGTCGTTGTCAGGCGCTCTCCGCATGCGGCAGGTGCCGCATGCACTCGGCGACGGCCTTGTTCACCGCGCTCACCGTCGTCGTGGACAGCAACTGGTGGCAGGTCAGGAAGTCCTGCAGGGGCGCCAGCACGGACGTGAGCACCGCCTGGATCTCGTGCGGCCGCACCAGGCCGATCGCCTTCCGCAGTTCCGCGAGCCCCTCCGACTCACGGCCCGTCAACAACAAGGTGTCCGCGAGGTCGAAGACGGGCCACGGGTCGGTCCCGGCCGCGTCCTCCGCCGCGAAGCGCGCCAGGTGCTCCAGACGGCGGAAGCGGTCGAGGGCCGGAGCGGGATCGGTACCGAGGACACCGCAGAGAAGCAGCTCCACGCGGGCCTCGTTGATCCGCGGATAGGTGTCGTTGCCACTCAGCGCGATCGCCTTGCGGTAGCAGCCGAGGGCCCTCTCCAGCTCGGCTGCGTCGAATCGCTCGGGAAGGTCGCGGCGGGCGAGGCGCCGATGCAGACCGCCGAGGGTGGCCCAGGTCTCCGCGTTGGAGTCGTCGAGTTCGACGGCGCGGGCGAAGGCGTCCGCGGCGTTCTGGAGCGCACCGCGCTTACTGCGCGTGGTGCCCAGCTCGCGCCAGCTGGGAGCGTGGTCGGCCCGCAGTCGCACGCAGGTCCGCAGCGCGTCCTCCGCCTCGGCATAGCGGTTCTCCCGGCGCAGCGCGACACCCAGCTCGAAGTACCCGCGCAGACTCGACGGGTTGCGGGCCACGGCCTCGTGCAGCAGCTCGATACTGCGTGCGGGGTCTTCGCCGCTCAGGGCGAGCGCCGCGTCGATGAGGTCATCGCCCTGCTGCGCCCGCAGGCTCGCGATCTCCGCGGCCAGCGCCTCGTAGTGCGAGCGCGGCACTGTGACGTACGCGGATCCTTCGCGCACCGGGCTGTCCACGCGCTCCGGCCGGCGCAGTCCCTCGACCACCGCCTGCGTGATCTGCTGCTGCGCCCTCATGAGCTCCTCCGGCATGGGCCCGTACGGGATCACCCGGCTCGCCGAGGCGTTGAACCGAACTTCCTCGATGTCCTGCGCGACCAACACGGTCACCGCGTCGCGCAGCGACCAGCGGACGCCGAGCTCCAGATAGACATTGGGATTGGCGCCGCTCAGGTCGGCGATGTAGACATCGGCGTCCATGGCTTCGCTGAACATCGAGCGGTGGACGGTCCCCATCAACGTCTTCTCCTTCTCGATGACGAGCTCCGTCTCGCAGCACAGCTCCCCGCCGACGAGGTCGGCCACCGGCTCCAGCAGCCGGCGGCGAATCTCCGGGATGTTGTCCCAGCGGGCCTGCGTGCCCATCGACGTGCCGGGCATCGCCACGAAGATGCGCACGGTTCGAGGGGGTTCATCGGACACGGTCGCCTCGGCCGACGAACCCGGACCGGACGTCAGCTCCACATCGGCCGCCGATGCCACGATGGCGGTGACCGGCTTGACCGAGGCTTGAAGGAGCTGGAGGGCGCTCCAGCGGTCGCGCCAGGCTTCGACACGTGGGTCCCGGAGCGGGACGGGACGGTGGCCTCCGTCGGTGAAGCCCAACAGTGTCTGCACCAGCGCGAGCAGCAGATCGAGCCGTGGCAGACGCTTGCCGTTGAGTACCTCACTGACGGTCGACGGACGCAGCGGGCGTTCCGGCGGGGCGTACCGCTCGATCTCACGCAGGGCGGGTCCTCCCTGCTGGATCTGAAGGGCCCTCAGATCCGCGGCCATTTCCGCGAGCCCCTGCTGGACATCCATCCGGCCACCCCCGACGCCCCGACGCCCGTCCCGGCTCCCAGGATAGGAGAGCCCACAAGCACTCCGAAGGCGTTCGGCGACGGGCGGTGAGGTCCGATGACGTCCGGCGAGATCCGATGACGTCCGGTGAAGTCTGGTGAAGTCCGGTGAAGTCCGGGACGTTGCGGGACCGTTCGACAACCCGGACAGGCCCGCCGGTCCCCGCTTCACTGGCGACATGACCAAAAAACCACATGTCACCGACGGTTCGACCGATCTGGAATCACGTGCGGCGACTCGCGCCGCCCTCGCCGAGCGAACGCTCGACTTCGTCGCTCTGGTGAGCCTGCTCGCCGTTGTCACCACGGTGTTCCTGCTGGCCGGCCCTCAGGCCTTCGCCACCGTCACCTCCGTCGGCACGGCGCTGTTCGCCGCCTGGCGCGGACACCGGCGGCAACGCTGACAGGGCGCAGTCCGGCTACCCCCTCGCACCACCCCGGTCCCCTCTCATGGTCGCGGACAGTCGTGCACCACGGCTTTCCGCGATCCGGTGGACGTCCGTCAGGGCTCGCTCATCCGGGCCGGCAGGAAGCGGAGTCGGGGGCGGCCGCCCGGCGGTCGACGAGCATGTCGGCCGACGGAGACGGCCAGCCGGTCGCGTCGCGGCACGGTCTAGGAGTTGGCGGGCCATGAGCGGACGTTCGGCCGGGCGGGACCAGCCGGAACCGGTCTGTCCCGCCCGCCTCGAAATCGCGTCGACCGCGCGCCCGGCCGGAACGTAGCCTCGACGCTCATGACGACCACCCTGCAGACGATCCACGACGTGCCCGTTCTCATGTGCGCCCCCGAGGGCGAGACGATCGCCCGCGAGAGCGACGCCCTGGATCTCATCGGCAATGCCGGTTACCAGGGCGCCGCCTGGGTCGTCATCCCCGTCGAACGCTTCGACGAGGCGTTCTTCCAACTGCGTACCCGTGCCGCCGGCGACATCATCCAGAAGTTCGTCCAATACAGCGTCGGCCTCGCCGTCATCGGCGACATCTCCCGCCACACGACCGCCAGTTCGTCCCTGCGCGACTTCGTCCGTGAATGCAACCGCAACCGGCAGACGTGGTTCCTGGCCGACCTCGACGAACTGCGGGAGCGCCTGCAGGGCTCAAGATCCCATCACGGCTGATGCGGTGATCGAAAGCCGGCCACGATCTCGTGTGCGTACTGATCCTCCGGGCCGAGGTCCTGGACGGCTCGATGGGCCTCTTGAACCCGACCCGTCTCGCACAACAACCGGACAAGGACGTACAGGGCACCACGGTCACCGTCCTCGGCGCGGTTGCGCAGCGACGCATCCATACCCCGCTCGCGAAGCGACCTGTTGAGTCTCCGACGTGCGTGGACATCCGTGAGAGCGCGCTCCGTGAGTTCCGGGAGCCGCCCCGCGCGGGCGAGCAGATCCATGTGCCACAGATGGTTGGCGTGCGCGTCGGGATCGGTGGAGTAGCACTCGGCGTGGGCGCTGATCAACGCGATCGCCACATCCCAGTCCCCACGCTGTTCCGCTGCCAGGGCCTGCTCGAACCACTCATCGCCTGCCAAGTGACCTCACAACCACCTCTCACACCAGTTCGGGCTGCCGTTCCGCGCACCGTTCCGGCTGCCGCTCCGGCGTGTCCTTCGCCGCCCACCGTCTGTCGGTCCGTACGTAGCCGTAGATCACCGAGGCCATCGCCAGAAGGAGAAGTGGTCCGTACACCCACGGGTGTCGGGCCATCTCCACCGACAGATAGCGATATGCCGGCAGGAGCGCGACGAATACCGCAGCACCGTAGGCGACCAACCGGATTCCCGGCCGGTCCCAGCCATGGTCGTGCGTGCGCAGAGCCGCCTCGATCGTGAGCGTGAAAACGACACCGGCGATGAGATCCACGCCGTAGTGGTAGCCGAATCCCAGCGTCGCGGCGAGCGTGGCGATCAGCCAGAACGTGCCCGCATATCGCAGAACGCGTGGACCGCCGCGGGAATGAATGAAAATCGCGGTGGCCCACGCCGTGTGCAGGCTGGGCATGCAGTTGCGTGGGGTGATCTCGTCGTACGACATGGGGTGCGGGGTACTGATCGGCGGCGGCGTGTCGGGCCACAGGTTGGCCAGCGCCCAGTGCTCGCCGCCGGTACCGAAGGCGCCCGTGCCGTAGGCGAAGACCGGTCCGACCACCGGGAAGATCATGTAGACGCCCGGCCCGAGAAGGCCGATCACCAGGAACGTGCGCACCAGATGGTGGCGCGGGAAGCGGCGCTCAAGCCCCACATGACGCAGTTGGTAGAGCGCGACGACGACCGCGGCCACCGCGAGCTGGATGTAGACCCAGTCGAGGAGTTGGGTGCCGATCGGGCCGGTGGCCCTGACCATCCGGCCCACCAGCCACGACGGGTTGCCCAGTGCGTGGTCGGCGGTCGCCAGGTACGGGTCGAGCACCGTCGGGCGGGTCTTCGACGTGATCAGGAGCCAGGCGTCGCCGGTCTTGCGGCCGGCCACCAGCAACAGGCCCAGCCCGACGCCCTTCAGCAGCAGCACCCGTTCGCGGCCGGTGCGGCGTGTGACGGCGATGACCGCACAGCCCAGAAGCACCCACAGCGCGCCGTTGCCGAACATCATCCTGGCGTCGAAGACCCACCGCACCAGAAAGAAGACGACGTCGATTCCGATCGCGACACCGGCCGCGATGAACCGTTGCCGCCAGGTGAGCACCACCATCATCAACGCCATACTGGCGTACAGCAACGGCCCCGACTTGGGGGCGAATATCACCTCGCGCGCCTGGTTGGTGATCGGCCCCGGCAGGCCGTATCCCCGTGCGGCGATCTCCAGCGCGAGAACGAATCCGATGGCCGCGGCACTCACCGCGGCCCACAGAATCACCCTCGGTCGGCGCCATGTGGTGGACGCGCAGGCACTTCTTATTCGCGGGAGCGCCCGCGAGACTATGGATATCAATTATTTAGCCGATGTCAGATTCAGTTGGCCAGGTCTCTTCTTGGTGGGCAGCATGGCTTTCCGGTGAGTGGTGCGGGCGGGTGGACCGGATCACGACGAGCGTGATCACCCCTTGGAAGACGGACGAGCACCCGTTGAGGTTGCCCGGCGCCGGACAAGTTGGGCGCATGCCTTCCGCTTCTAGTCATCGCATACGACCCACCGGCGGTGCCCGGCGTCGAGGGGGAGGCACCGCGCAGGCCGAGAACCTGATCTGTCGCCATGCGCCCCAGGCCGCCATCGGTTCAACACCGGCATCGGGGACAGCTTCGAGGCGGCGCGGCGCCGACTGTGGACTCCGACGAACCGGCCGACGGACCGGCCGACGGACCGACGGACCGACGGACCGACCGGTGGACGGACGGACCGACCGGTGAACCGACCGGTGAACCGACGGACCGACGAACCGACGAACCGGCCGACGGACCGACCGGTGGACCGACCGACGGACCGACCGACGGACCGACGGACCGACCGGTGAACCGACCGACGGACCGACGGACCGACCGGTGGAGCACGGGCGCAGCACGCCTGATTTCCCACGTCAATTGGGGTCTCCCCTCCAGTCGGGGCACAGGGAGGCGAGTTGGAGCACGGGGGTTGCCCCGTTAGTCATAACGTCACCGAATCGCCTTCCCGTCGTAACACATGGACTGACCCGTCCATGCCAATCTCTCGTTTACCCACACAGTCAACCCGCGTAGAACGAGGCTCCCCGAACCAACTCCTCGTGCTGCGCGGCCCTCTGGGAAGGGACACCCCTCATGCCCGCTGCGCGGATACGCAGTTGGAAGTCGGTCGCTCTCGCGACATCGGCCGTGCTCGTCGGTATCGTCCTCCCGGCGGCCACCGCCAGCCCCGCCTCGGCGACGACCACCGCCTACGACACCACGTACTACGCGAACGCGATCGGCAAGACCGGCACGGCCCTGAAGTCCTCCCTGCACACGATCATCACCCCCCAGACGAAGCTGTCGTACTCGGCTGTCTGGGAGGCTCTGAAGGTCACCGACCAGGACCCGAACAACAGCAGCAACGTCAAGCTGCTGTACAGCGGGATCTCCCGAAGCAAGACCCTCAACGGCGGCAACTCCGGCAACTGGAACCGCGAGCACGTGTGGGCCCAGTCGCACGGCGACTTCGGAACCTCCACCGGCCCCGGCACCGACCTGCACCACCTCCGCCCCGAGGACGTCACGGTCAACGCCATCCGCGGCAACCTGGACTTCGACAACGGCGGCAGCAGCTTCACCAACAGCGGTGGCAGCCTCTACGACTCGAACTCCTTCGAGCCCCGCGACGCGGTCAAGGGCGATGTGGCCCGCATGATCCTTTACATGGCGGTCCGGTACGAGGGCGACGACGGCTGGCCCAACCTGGAGCCCAACGACTTGGTCACCAACGGCGGCACCCGCTTCCACGGCCGCCTCTCCGTACTGAAGACCTGGAACGACGAGGACCCGCCGGACTCCTTCGAGGAGCGCCGCAACCAGGTCATCTACGACACCTACCAGAAGAACCGCAACCCGTTCATCGACCACCCGGAGTGGGTCGAGGCGATCTGGTAGCCGCCGGGTCGCGGCACAACGCCGCGCCACGAGCAGGACGTACACGACGAACCCCCGGTCCGGCGGCCGGGGGTTCGCCGCTTTCACAGGCACTTCCGCCGGCGCGTTCACCTGTGCCCCTTTACTTCCAGCTGTGTGAATTCACAGGCGGCTGCCAGCCACGCCACAGTGCGCGCCCATGCCGTCGCCGCACGGTGCACTGGTGACATCTGCCACCGATCCGCGCCCCCACACCAGCGACAGCGCCGAGACGGTCCCGACCTCGTCGGCGCCGGCCTCCGAGTCGCCACCGCCCGCCACCCCCGTACAGCCGCCGGAGAGGGCACCGCGCTGGTCGCTCCCGGCGCTGATCGGGATCATGGTCCTGGCCGGGGTGCTGTACTCCTGGAACCTGTCCTCCTCCGGTCTGAACAGCTTCTACAGCGCGGCCGTGCTGAGCGGCACGCAGAGCTGGAAGGCGTGGTTCTTCGGCTCGCTGGACGCGGGCAACTTCCTCACCGTCGACAAGCCGCCGTTCGTGCTGATGGTGATGGGCCTGTCCTGCCGGATCTTCGGCTTCGGGACCTGGCAGATGATGGCCCCGCTGATCGCCTCCGCCCTCGGCACCATCTGGATCCTGCACTCCTCGGTGAAGCGGGTCTGGGGCCACGGCGCGGCGGCCGTCGCCGCGCTCGTGCTCGCCCTCACCCCCATCACGGTCGCCATCAACCGCGACAACAACCCCGACACGCTCCTCGTCTTCCTGATGGTGGCGGGCGCGGCCCTCGCGCTGCGGGCCGTGCACAACGGCAAGCTGCTGCCGCTGCTCGGCTCGGCCGCCTGCTTCGGCCTCGCCTTCAACACCAAGATGCTCCAGGGCTACATCGCCCTGCCCGCCGTCTTCGCCGTCTACCTCTACGCGGCCCACACCGGCCTGGTGAAGCGGATCGTCAACCTGCTGCTCGCGGGCGTCGCCCTCGCCGTCTCCAGCTTCTGGTGGGCGGCGGCCGTCTCCCTCGTACCCGCCGACGAGCGCCCGTACATCGGCGGCTCCACGGACGGCACCGCCTGGAACCTGATCATGGGCTACAACGGCCTGGGCCGGATCCTCGGCGGCGAGGGCAACGGTGGAGGCGGGGGCGGCGGCTTCTCCGGCACCGCGAGCCTCGGCCGGATGTTCAACGACATCCTCGGCGGCCAGATCTCCTGGCTGCTCCCCTTCTCGGTCATCGCGCTCATCGGCGGCCTGGTGCTGTGCGGCCGCGCCCCGCGTACGGACCTCACGCGCGCCGCGCTGGTGATGTGGGGCGGCTGGACCGCCCTGCACTACCTCACCTTCAGCCTCGCCGAGGGCACGATGCACCCGTACTACACGACCGCGCTCGCCCCCGGCATCGCGGCCCTCTGCGGGGGCGGCGGCCTGATGCTGCTGCGCGCCTTCCGCGCGGACAGGCGGTGGCTGTGGGTGCTGCCGGCCGCGTTCGCGGTCACGGGTGTCTGGGCGGTCGTCCTGCTGCGCCGGGCCACCGACTGGAACGCCTGGCTGTGGCCGGTGATCGCGGTGGTGATGGTGGTCGGGGTGGTGGGCCTGATCGTCTTCCGCTCCGGCGGCCTCAACGGCTCCGGCAACCGCGTACGGCTGCTGGCCGCCTCCCTCACCGCGGCGGTCGTCGCCTCGGTCGCGGGCCCGGCCGCGTACGCCGCCACCGAACTCTCCGCCACGGGCGGCGGCATGGGCGGCACCAACCCGACCGCCGGGCCCACGACGGGGAGCGGGATGGGCGGCGGCGGTGGCGGTGGCAACCGCGCGGGTGGCGGCGGATTCCCGGGCGGCGGCCAGAACGGCCAGGCGAACGGTCAGGCCAATGGGCAGCAGCAGGGCGGCGGTCAGATGGGTACGCCCCCGAGCGGCGCGCCCGGCGGCACCCAGCAGGACGGCACCCAGCAAGGCGGAGCCCAGCAGGGCGGGCAGCCCGGCGGTCAGGCTCCCCAGGGCGGCACGAGCGGCGGACCCGGTGGTGGCATGGGTGGCGGCGGTGGCGGCGGCATGGGCGGCGAGGCCGGCAGCGAACTGATCTCCTACCTGAAGAAGAACCAGGACGGCGCCAAGTGGCTGCTGGCGGTGTCGAGTTCGCAGAGCGCGGCCCAGCTCATCATCAGCAGCGGCGAGCCCGTCATCTCCATGTGGGGCTGGTCCGGCAGCGACCAGGCCATGACCCTCGCCAAGCTCAAGGAACTGGTGAAGAACGGCGAGCTGCACTACATCCAGCTCGGCGGCGGCAGGGGCGGCGGCCCCGGCGGCAACTCCGGCCTCAGCTCCGAGGTGACCGCCTGGGTGCAGGAGAACGGCACGGCGGTGGACGCGAGCGAGTACGGCGGCAGCTCGTCGTCGGACAGTGACAACAGCCAGTCGGCGAGCGTGTACCGCCTGGACGCGTCGGACGTGAAGTAGACACCGGTCCCGTACCTCACACGAGAGCCCCTGGAATTCGCCGTCACGTCCAGGGGCTCTCCGTCAGTTACTCATCCATGACATCCGAACGTACAACCGGTGAACCCCCAATCGAGTCGGACTACATGGACGCGGCGCTTCACGCCGGACCCCACCGACCCGAAAGGCACGTGCATGTCACCAGCACGAGCAGGAGTACGACGCAGCACCCGCGCGGCACGACTGAGCGCCCCCATGGCGGCGGTGGTGCTGCTGGCCGGCGGCCTGACCGCCTGGTCGCTCGGCCCGGCCTCGGCGGCCCCCGCGAAGGTGGGCGTGGCGGACGACTTCAACGCCGACGGGTACGCCGACCTGGTCGTGGGTGCCCCGAACGCCACGGTGTCAGGGAAGGCGAAGGCGGGCTATGTGGCCGTCATGTACGGCTCGAAGAGCGGGCTCTCCACGACGAAGAAGAAGCTCGTCAGCCGTTCGACGAGCGGCGTGCCCGGCTCCGCCACCGCGAACCAGCGCTTCGGCTCGACGTTCACCAAGGGCGACCTGGACCGTGACGGCTACGGCGACCTGGTGATCGCGGGCGGTACGGCGGGCTCCGTGATCGTGTGGGGGTCTGCCTCCGGGCTGACCGGCGGTACGAGCATCGCCAAGTTCGGGGCGGCCCCGCAGGCGGGCGACTTCGACGGCGACGGCAGGACCGACCTCGCGCTCTTCTCCGCGCAGGACATCTCCGGCGACGACCCCGAGGGCGCCCCGGCGACCCTGTGGAAGGGCCCGGTCTCCCGCGCCGGCAAGCCCACCGCCGTACTCCCCCTCCTCGACAAGTCCCTGTGGTGGGGCTGGTACGAGGACGACGCCTCCTGCGCCACCGGTCACGGCTGCGAGAACGGCCCCTCCTCGATCACCGGCCCGGTCGTCTCCGGCCAGGTCGGCGACGTCAACGGCGACGGCCGGGACGACCTGGTCCAGTGGCACTACACGGGCGACGGCACCTGGGGCAACCGCCTGCTCCTGGGCGGCGCCTCGGGCTTCACCCGCGGCTTCGTGCCCGGGGACGACACGAGCCGGGACCCGGCCGGCACGGGCATCGGCGACGTGAACGGCGACGGTTACGACGACGTGGTCGTGGGCGCGGAGGGCTGGTCCGACCAGGTCCGCGTGGCCTACGGCTCCCCCACCGGTACCTCCGAGTCCAACGTCCAGACCTTCGACCAGGGCCTCCCCGGCTTCCCCGGCGCGCAGGAGGACGGTGACCTGGTCGGCTCGGCGGTCTCGGTCGCCGACGTCAACGGTGACGGCTACGCCGACATCGCCCTCGGCATCGCGTACGAGGACGTCGGCACCATCGTGAACACCGGTTCGGTCGCCCTGGTCCCCGGCACCGCCTCCGGTGTCACGGGCGCCGGCACCAAGGTCTTCCACCAGAACACCGCCGGGGTCCCCGGAGTCGCCGAGAACGACGACAAGTTCGGCGCCACCACCGCCCTCCTGGACCTCAACGGCAACGGCCACCCCGACCTCGCCGTCGGCGCCCCCACCGAGAACAGCGACAACGGAGCCGTCTGGATCCTCCCCGGCACCACCACCGGCCTGACCACCAAGTCGGCCCTGGCCTTCGGCCCCGGGGACGTCTCGGGCCCGGCCACGGACGCGATGTTCGGTGCGGCGCTGCGCTGATCGAGTTCCGGTTCGGCGTGACTCCGCCGCGCAGTCACGCCGAACCGGTGGCCGTGGCCGTGGCCGTGGCCGTATGCCTCAGGATCTCCTCGGCCGGGCGGGCGTCCAGGGCCGTGGGCAGGGTGTGGCCCAGCCCCTCGATCATGACCAGCCGGGCGCCGGGGATCGCGGCGGCGGTGGCCTCGCCGTGCGCGGGCGGGAACATCGGATCCTCCGTGCCGTGCAGCACCAGCGTCGGAGCGGTGACGGAGACGAGATCCGCCGTGTCGTCCCCGCCGGCCGCCCCGGCGAGCGTGTGGTTGAACCCGGCCGGACAGATGACGTCGTCAGCCCTCTACGTGCGTCGGCGCGAACATTCGCAGCACCGCCGGGAGCACGACGACCGAAGGGCCGGGCGCGGCAAGGGACTTGGCCAGGTCGTCCGCGAGGGTTTCGGGGGTGGTCCGTACGCCCGGTACCCCGAACGACTCGGCCAGGGCGACGTAGTCCGGCCGGGTCAGCTCCGTGCCGGTCGTCTCGCCGAACGCGTCGGTCATGTACTCGCGCAGGATGCCGTAACCGCCGTCGTCGACGATCAGCCAGGTGACGTTGAGGTCGTACTGCCGGGCCGTGGCCAGCTCGGCGATCGAGTAGAGCGCGCCGCCGTCACCGGAGACGGCCAGCACCGGGTGGGTCGGGTCGGCCGCCGCCGCGCCGAGGGCCGCCGGGAAGGCGTAGCCGAGGCCGCCCGAACCCTGCGCGGAGTGCATGGTGTTCGTGCCGCGCGGATCGAATGCCGACCATGCCCAGTACGCCAGGATCGTCATGTCCCAGAAGGAGGGTGAGCGGGACGGGAGGGCCTGCCGGATGGACACCAACAGGTCCTGCTCCAGGGTGAGTTGCTGGGAGTCGATGCGTTCACGGACGCGGTCGAGCACCTCACGGACCCTGCCGCGCGCGGACTCGTCGCCCCGCGTTCCCTCGATCGTCTCCAGCAGGGCCTGAAGGGCCAGACGGGCGTCCGCGTGGATCCCGAGCGCCGGATGGTTCGACTCCAGCTTCCCCAGGTCCGCCTCGATCTGGATCACTCGGCCCCGGGGCTTGAACGTGTGGTAGTTGGAGGACAGTTCACCCAGTCCCGAGCCGACCACCAACAACACGTCCGCGTCCTCCAGGAAGTCCGTCGTGTGCCGGTCCTCCAACCAGGACTGGAGCGACAGCGGATGCGTCCACGGGAACGCGCCCTTCCCCCCGAACGTCGTCACGACCGGCGCCGACAGCCGCTCCGCCAGCTGCCGCAGCTTGCCGGCGGCGTCCGCCCGTACGACCCCGCCGCCCGCGATGATCGCCGGGCGGGCCGCTGACGACAGCAAGTGGGCGGCCAGCGCGGTCAGTTCGGGGCGCGGCGGCAGTTCCTCGGGGAAGGCGTCGCCGCCCGTCACCACCGGGACGAGCGTCTCGGCCAGCAGTACGTCCTGCGGGATCTCCACCCACACCGGGCCGTGCGGGGCGGTCAGCGCGGACTGCCAGGCGGCGGCGATCGCGGAGGGGATCTGGGACTGCGTACGGACGGTGTGGACGGACTTGACGACGCCCCTGAACGAGGCCGACTGGTCCGGGAGTTCGTGGAGGTAGCCGTGGCGGCCGCCGCCCAGGCCGGCCGTCGGGATCTGGCTGCTGATGGCGAGGACGGGGGCCGAGGCCGCCGCCGCCTCCTGGAGCGCGGCCAGTGACGTCAGCGCGCCCGGGCCCGTGGACAGGAGCAGCGGGGCCGCCTCGCCGGTGATGCGGCCGTACGCGTCCGCCGCGAAGCCTGCGTTGTTCTCCACGCGCAGGCCGATGTACCGCAGGTCCGAGCGGCGCAGCGCGTCGAACATGCCGAGCGCGTGCTGGCCGGGGAGCCCGAAGACCGTCGTCGCGCCGAGCCCGGCCAGTGTCTCCACGACCAGGTCTCCGCCGTTGCGGCCGGGGGGAGGGTTCAGCGCGGCCTCCGTCTGGGCGGCCGTCGGGCGGAGTACCAGGTCGTGGTCGTGGGTCACAGCGCTGCCTTCTCCTGCTCTTCGTGCTTCGCCTGCGCGATCTGGCGGGACATGATCGTGGTGAGTTCGTACGCCGTGTGCGAGGCGGCCACCGCGGTGATCTCGGCGTGATCGTACGCGGGCGCCACTTCCACGACATCGGCGGAGACCAGGTTGCAGGAGGCCAGGCCCCGCAGGATCTCCAGCAGCTCCCGCGAGGTCATGCCGCCGGCCTCCGGCGTCCCCGTGCCCGGCGCGTGGGCCGGGTCGAGGCAGTCGATGTCGATGGAGATGTAGAGGGGGCGGTCGCCGATGCGCTGCCGCAGCTGGTCGGCCACCTCGTCCGCGCCCCGGCGGTAGATGTCGGCGGAGGTGACGATCCCGAAGCCCATCTTCTCGTCGTCGGTGAGGTCCTGCTTGCCGTACAGCGGGCCGCGCGTGCCCACGTGCGAGAGGGCCTCGGTGTCGAGAATGCCCTCCTCCACCGCCCGCCGGAACGGGGTGCCGTGCGTGTACTCGGCGCCGAAGTACGTGTCCCAGGTGTCGAGGTGCGCGTCGAAGTGGAGCAGGGCCACCGGCCCGTGCTTCTTGGCGACGGACCGCAGCAGCGGGAGCGCGATGGTGTGGTCACCGCCGAGAGTCATCAGGCGGGCCCCCGTGCCCAGCAGTTCGTCCGCCGCCGCCTCGACCGTCTCCACCGCCTCGTTGATGTTGAACGGGTTGGCGGCGATGTCACCGGCGTCCGCGACCTGGGCGAGGGCGAAGGGGGAGGCGTCCTGGGCCGGGTTGTAGGGGCGCAGCAGCCGGGACGCCTCGCGGATCGCGTTGCCGCCGAAACGGGCGCCCGGCCGGTACGAGACGCCCGAGTCGAACGGCACACCCACGACCGCGACGTCCGCGCGGCCCACCTCGTCCAGGCGCGGCAGCCGGGCGTAGGTCGCGGGACCGGCGTAGCGCGGGATGCGGGAGGAGTCGACCGGACCGCGGGGCGGGTCGACCGGACCTCGGGGCGGGTCGGCGGGGCCGCGGGGCGTCTCGTTGCTGTTCATGGGAACTGCCTGCTTCCTACATATGCTTCGTCGCACATGCATTGATATGCACTGATATGTACTACCGGCGATGACTCTACTGGTGAGCCGAGACCGGCTCGGACACCGGTTCGGGTGCCCGCCCCGCCAGCCGCTCCCGCCAGGCGGCGAGGACGGCCGCGTCGGTGGCCGGGGTGGCGAGGGAGACGATCAGGTACGCGGCCAGCGAGGACAGCAGACCGTAGTAGACGGGCTCGTTGGCGAGGATTCCGTGGGTCGCCATGAGGGCGATCACCGCGATGCTGCCGACCACGACGGAGGCGAGCGCACCCTGCGCCGTGCCCCGCCGCCACAGCAGACCGCCGAGGATGGGGACGAGGAGACCGCCGACGAGGAGGTTGTACGCGACGGTCAGCGCCTCGACGACGTTGTCGATCGCGATCGCCGTACAGACCACCGCGACACCCATGATCAGGATGAAGACCCGATTGCCCCGGACCTCGTCGTGGTCACCGTCACCGGAGGAGCCACCTTCACCTCTGCCGACAACTCCCCGCACCCGTGACCAGATGTCGTTGTTGGCGACGGTCGCGCAGGCGATGAGCGCGCCGGAGGACGTCGACATCACGGCGGCCAGGGCGGCGGCGAGCACCAACCCCCTTACGCCGATGGGAAGTTCCTCCTTCACGATGGTCGCGAAGGCGTCGTCGGCGCTGGCCAGGTCCGGGAACAGCACCTTCGTCGCCGTACCGATGACGGCGCCGGCGAGGGCGTACGCCAGGCAGTAGGTGCCCGCGACCGTGCCGCCCCACTTGGCGGTCCGGTCGCTCCGGGCGGTGAACACGCGCTGCCAGATGTCCTGCCCGATGAGCATGCCGAACGTATAGATCAGGACGTACGTGAAGATCGTCTCGCCGCCGATACCCAGCGGATCGAAGTACGAGGTGGGGAGTTCGGCCCTCATCTCGCTGAACCCGCCCGCTTTGACGACGGCGATGGGCAACAGCAGGAGCACCACGCCGATGGTCTTCACCACGAACTGGACCATGTCCGTCAGCGTGATCGACCACATACCGCCGAGCGTCGAGTACGCGACGACGATCGAGCCGCCGAGGACGATCGCGAGCGTGCGGTTCATGTCGAACAGGACGTCGAAGATCGTGGCGTACGCGATGGTCGAGGTGACCGCGAGCATGAGGGTGTACGCCCACATGACGACGCCGGAGATGACGCCCGCGCGGCCGCCGTAGCGGAGGTCGAGCATCTCGGAGACGGTGTAGACCTTCAGGCGGGCGATGCGGGCCGAGAAGAAGACGGAGAGGGCGAGCAGACCGAGGCCGATGGTGAAGACCATCCAGGCACCGGAGAGGCCGTACTGGTAGCCGAGGCCCACACCGCCGATGGTGGAGGCGCCGCCGAGGACGATGGCCGCCATGGTGCCGGAGTACATCGCCGGGCCGAGGCGGCGCCCGGCGACCAGGAACTCGCTCTTCGACCTGGCGCGGCGCATGCCCCACCAGCCCATGGCCAGCATTCCGGCCAGGTAGACGACGATCACCGTGTAGTCGACGGCCATATCGGGGGCCTCCTTCGCACGCACCGGGTGGCGGCTGACGGGCACTGACACTAGGTGGCCGGAATGCGACTGCGAAGTGTACGTTTCATCCATTCGGACCGTGCCGGATGGAAGGAACGCACACCATGGCGGACCCGGCCGCACCGCCCGTCCCGGCGGTCCCTCCCACCCCGCCCGTGCTTCTCTCGGCCCTGCTGGCCCGCGACGACCTGGGCCTGCGGCAGATCGCCGGGCCGGAGGACGCGGGGACGGCGATCCACTGGGCGCACACCTCGGAGATGTCGGACCCCTATCCGTACCTGCTGGGCGGCGAGCTGCTGCTGACGGCCGGCGTCCACATCCCGGAGGCGGCCGGCTCGGGCACGTACTTCGACGACTACGTCTCCCGCATCGTCGCGGCGGGCGGCGCGGCCCTCGGCTTCGGCGTCGCCCCCGTCCACGACAGCGTCCCGAGGGCCCTGGTCGCGTCCTGCGACGCCTACGACCTGCCCCTGATCGAGGTCCCGCCCCGGACGACCTTCTCGGGCGTCGCCCGCGCGGTCTGGCAGCTGATGGCCCTGGCCCGGCACGCGGAACTCCGCCGCGTGACGGAGGCCCAGCAGGCCCTCGCGGCCGCCGCGTCCCGCCCGGACCCGGTCCCGGCGGTCCTGCGCCAACTG
The DNA here is from genome assembly GCF_042802555.1 of Streptomyces sp. NPDC057474. Classification (NCBI taxonomy): domain Bacteria; kingdom Bacillati; phylum Actinomycetota; class Actinomycetes; order Kitasatosporales; family Streptomycetaceae; genus Streptomyces; species Streptomyces sp. NPDC057474. The sequence goes on from NZ_JBHVDX010000080.1 coordinate 20,966, forward strand.
GCCCAGCGGGTGGGGGGCCGGGCGGTGCTGTACGGGCCGGAGGGGGCGGAACTGGCGTCCTTCGGACGCGAGCCGGAGGAAACGGTCACACAAGGATTGGCGGCCCTGGCAACAGTGGTCCGCCCTGCAAGGGGCGCGAGGAACTGCGCGACCAGCCACAACGAACCCGCACCCGCCAACACACCACGACCCCACGAGTTCTCCCCGCGCCCCTCCACCCCCACCCCCACCCCCTCCACCCCCACCCCCACCCCCTCCTCCGCCACCGACACAGTCGACGGCACCCACCTCGCCGCGTACGCCCTCGGCTCCACGCAGGGCTTCGCCCTCGGCGTCGCCACCCCGCACCGCGACCCCGGCGACCACACGATCGCCTCCGTCGCCGCCGTCCTCCTCTCCCTCCTCACCGGCGAACAGCAGAGCGGCACGGGTGCGGCCCGCGCATCCGCCCTCGTCCGGCTGCTGCTGGGCGCCCCGCCCGAGGAGGTGGCCCCGCTCCTGGGCGGAGCCACCCGCTGGCTCGTCGTACACGCCCACCCCACCGAGGACGGCCCTCCCGACACCCTCGCCGCCGCCGCGCTCGGCGCCGCCCTCGGCTCGGCCCTGATCGACACCCACGGCGACGTCGTACGCGTCCTCGTCCCCGCCGACCGCGAGGTCGACGCCCAGCCCGACTGGACATGCGGGGTGAGCGCCCCCACCGAGCCGCACGCGTGGACAACTGCCGACGTACAGGCCGCCCGTGCCCTGGCCCGAGCCAGGGCGACACGGACGGCGCTGGTCCGGCACGGGCCCCGTACGACACTCACCCAGCTCCTGCCGGAGGCCGACGCGACCGCCCACGCCCACGCCCTGCTGGCCCCGCTCACCACCGTCCCCGGCGCTTCCGCGCTCACCGAGACCCTGCGCACCTGGCTCTCGCTGCACGGCAGTTGGGACCGTACGGCCGTCGCGCTGGCCGTCCACCGCAACACGGTCCGCCAACGCATCGGCAGGTGCGCGGCGTTGCTGGGCGTGGACCTCGACGACCCGGACGTACGGATGGAGTTGTGGTTCGCGCTGCGGCAGGAGTGAACCGGCGGCCGGGAACCACCGGCCCGCCGGAGAGTGACGCAGGTCGCAGCGGGCGGTACGCCCGCGACTCCCACAGTCGTCTGCCTCACAATGGACGCATGCCGATACCCGGGACCCCCAGCCGCGCCGAGCTCGTCGAACACCTCGTACGGACGCGTATCGCCGGCGACGTCGCCACGCCGCGCGAGAACAACCTCTCCCACTACCGCGAACTGGCCAACGGCAACCGCCACTACTGGCTCGGCCTGGAGCTCGAGGACCGCTGGAGCGACGAGCAGGACGTGCTGGCCGTGATGGCGGAGCGCGTCGGCGTGAACGACGACCCCGGGTACCGCTACGGCCAGGACACCATCGACCCGGACCTGACGGTCGACGCGCTGGAGCGCATGGCGGCCCGGCTGCGCAAGGCGGCGGAGGGCGCGCAGCGCGTCCTGTTCGCCACCGGGCACCCCGGCGGGCTGCTCCAGGTGCACAACGAGACGGCGCGGGCGCTGCGCGCGGCCGGCTGCGAGATCGTCGTCATCCCGGACGGCCTGCAGACGGAGGAGGGGTACGTCATGCAGTTCGCGGACGTGGCCGTCCTCGAACACGGCGCGACGCTCTGGCACACCCACTCCCCCGAGCCCATGCGCGCGATCCTCCGGGGCCTTGAGGGCGCCGGCCGCCCGCTGCCCGACCTGGTCGTCGCCGACCACGGCTGGGCGGGCTGCGCCGGCCAGCTCGGCGTCGACTCCGTCGGCTACGCGGACTCCAACGACCCCGCCCTCTTCCTCGGTGAGTCCGAGGGCACCCTGCAGGCCGTGGTCCCGCTCGACGACCACGTGGTCAGCCCGCGCCACTACGACCCGATGTCGGCGTACCTGCTGGAACAGGCGGGGCTCAAGGACAGCTAGGACGGCCAGGACGGCCAGGTCTCAGGGCGTCTTCGGCCTCGGTACGCGTACGACGCCCTCCTGGATCACGGAGATCGCGTGCCGCCCGTCCTGTGTGTAGATCCGGCCCTGACCGAGGCCGCGGCCGGCCGACGCGGACGGCGACTCCTGGTCGTACAGGAGCCACTCGTCGGCGCGGAACGGCCGGTGGAACCACATGGCGTGGTCGAGCGAGGCCCCGACGACATCGCCGACGGCCCAGCCGCCGCGCCCGTGCGCGAGCAGGATGGAGTCGAGGAGCGTCATGTCGGAGACGTAGGTGGCGAGGACGACGTGCAGGAGCGGGTCGTCGTCGAGCTTGCCGTTGGCGCGGAACCAGACCTGTGAGTGCGGTTCGCGCGGCTCGCCGTAGCGGCCGTAGGGCGGGTCGTCGACGTAGCGCAGGTCGACGGCGGCCCGGGCCTCCAGCATCTTGGCCACGACGGCCGGGTCGAGGCCGTACGCCGGGAGCCGCTGCTCGGCGGTGGGGAGGGACTCCGGGTCGGGCGCGGCGGGCATCGGGGCCTGGTGGTCGAGGCCTTCCTCGTACCGCTGGAAGGACGCGGAGAGGGCGAAGATCGGCTGACCGTGCTGGACGGCGACGACGCGGCGCGCGGTGAAGGAGCGGCCGTCGTTCATGCGCTCGACGGTGTACACGATGGGCGCGCCGGCGTCGCCGATGCGCAGGAAGTACGCGTGGAGGGAGTGGGGCAGCCGGTCCGCGGGGACCGTCCGCCCGGCGGCGACGAGCGCCTGGGCCGCGACCTGCCCGCCGAAGACCCTGGGGACGATGGCGGGCCGGGACTGGCCGCGGAAGATGTTCTCCTCGATCTGCTCGAGGTCGAGCAGATCGAGGAGAGACTGCAGTGGTACCTGACTCATGAGATCAGTTGTACTGCACAGTAATTTCCGGGGCCTTACAGACCCATGTCCTTGGCGATGATCGACTTCATGATCTCGCTGGTGCCGCCGTAGATGCGGTTGACGCGGTTGTCCGCGTACAGGCGGGCGATCGGGTACTCGTTCATGAAGCCGTAGCCGCCGTGCAGCTGGAGGCAGCGGTCGATGACACGGTGGGCGACCTCGGTGCAGAACAGCTTGGCGCTGGCGGCCTCGGCGGGCGTCAGCTCACCGGCGTCGAGGGCCTCCGTGGCGCGGTCGGCGACGGCCTCGGCCGCGTCCACCTCGGCCTGGCAGGCGGCCAGTTCGAACTTGGTGTTCTGGAAGTGCGCGACGGGCTTGCCGAAGACGACCCGGTCCTGCACGTACTGCTTGGCGAACCGGACGGCGGCCTTGGCCTGCGCGTAGGCGCCGTAGGCGATGCCCCAGCGCTCGGAGGCGAGGTTGTGGCCGAGGTAGTAGAAGCCCTTGTTCTCCTCGCCGAGGAGGTCCTCGACGGGCACCTTGACGTCGACGAACGCCAGCTCGGCGGTGTCGGAGGTCTTCAGGCCGAGCTTGTCCAGCTTGCGGCCGACCGAGTAGCCCTCGGCCTTGGTGTCGACGACGAAGAGGGAGATGCCGTGGCGGCGGTCCTCGGCGGTGGGCGCGGCGGTGCGGGCGCAGACGATCATGCGGTCGGCGTGGACGCCACCGGTGATGAAGGTCTTGGAGCCGTTGAGGACGTAGTGCGTGCCGTCCTCGCTGAGCTTGGCGGTGGTCTTCATGCCCGCGAGATCGGAGCCGGTGCCCGGCTCGGTCATCGCGATCGCCCACATCTCCTCGCCGGAGACGAACTTCGGCAGGAAGCGCTTCTTCTGCTCGTCGTCGGCCAGCATCTTGATGTACGGCAGGCCGAGCAGCACGTGCACGCCGGAGCCGCCGAAGGTGACGCCCGCGCGGGCGGTCTCCTCGTACAGGACGGCTTCGAACTTGTACGAGTCGATGCCGGCGCCGCCGTACTCCTCGTCCACGCGGATGCCGAAGACGCCCAGCTCGGCGAGCTTGTAGTAGAAGTCGCGCGGCGCCTGGCCGGCGGCGAACCACTCGTCGTACACGGGCACGACCTCGGCCTCGATGAAGGCACGCAGGGTCTCCCGGAACGCCTCGTGATCCTCGTTGAACACCGTACGGCGCACCGCCGGCCCCTCTCTGCGCCTAAGCCGGCGCCGCTCTCGCGGATGTGGTTGCGCGCCGTTGGGGTCCTCAATTGTTGGTTGCGGTCCACAACCGACGCCCCTAAGCGCTTGCTCAGGCAACCGTACCGGCGGGTAGGCGAGCCCGTCCAGACCAACCCCTCCGTAACGCTCGTCACGCTTTTGGCGGTGGCGGTGGCGGTGGCGGTGACGGTCAGGCGGAGGCCGCCGCCCCGAAGGCCCCCCTCGCCATCCGGTGCAGAAGCTCCGCCGTGGCCGCCCGCCCCGGCAGCGACCCCGGGCGGCCCAGATGCGGCGTCGAGTTCAGCAGCCCGAACACCGAATGCACGGCGGACCGCGCCGCCGGCTCCGCCAGCCCCGGGTACACCTCGCACAGCACCCCGACCCACAACTCGACGTACTGCCGCTGCAACTGCCGTACGAGCTTGCGGTCGCTGTCGCGGAGGCGGTCCAGCTCGCGGTCGTGCAGGGTGATGAGGGGACGGTCGTCGAGAGCGAAGTCGATGTGCCCCTCGATGAGCGAGTCGAGGATCGCCGCGGCATCGCGCCCGACGGACGCCCCACCCGCCCCGCCCGACCCACCGGACCCGGCGGCCGCCCCACCCGCCCTGCCCGGCCCACCGGACCCGGCGACCCCCCGGCCGGCCCCGTCGGCCTCGGCCACCCTCCGCTTCGCCCCCGTCAACAACTGCCCGCTGATCCCCACCAACAGCTCCGCGAGCATCGCGTCCTTGCCGGCGAAGTGGCGGTAGAGGCCGGGCCCGCTGATGCCGACGGCGGCTCCTATCTCATCGACGCCGACACCGTGGAAGCCGCGCTCGGCGAAGAGCCGGGCGGCTTCCTTGAGGATCTGCTCGCGGCGGGTGGGCGCGTCGGTTCTCGTGGCCATGGAGTCGATTCTAGACAGGGAGGTTAGCGGTCGTTAACCTGGAGGAAACGCGTTAACGCTCATTAACAGGTGACCACTGGGTGAGGGGACCGCACGATGGACCAGGCACCGGAGCTGACGACCGCGGCAGATCCCGCGGCGGAGGCCTATCGGGCCAACGAGGCCGCGCACCGCGCGCTGGGCGAGGAGCTGCGCGCCAAGCTGGCCGCGGCGCGCCTCGGCGGCGGCGAGAAGGCACGCGCCCGGCACACCGCACGCGGCAAGCTGCTGCCGCGCGACAGGGTGGACACCCTCCTCGACCCCGGCTCGCCCTTCCTGGAGCTGGCGCCCCTGGCCGCCGACGGCATGTACGACGGCCAAGCCCCAGCCGCAGGCGTCATCGCCGGGATCGGCCGGGTCAGCGGGCGCGAGTGCGTCGTCGTCGCCAACGACGCCACCGTCAAGGGCGGCACGTACTACCCGATGACGGTGAAGAAGCATCTGCGGGCGCAGGAGGTGGCCCTGGAGAACCGCCTCCCCTGTCTCTACCTCGTCGACTCCGGCGGCGCCTTCCTGCCCATGCAGGACGAGGTCTTCCCCGACCGCGAGCACTTCGGCCGGATCTTCTACAACCAGGCGCGGATGTCCGGGGCGGGGATCCCGCAGATCGCGGCCGTCCTCGGGTCGTGCACGGCGGGCGGCGCGTACGTCCCCGCCATGAGCGACGAAGCCGTCATCGTCCGCGGCCAAGGGACCATCTTCCTCGGCGGCCCCCCGCTCGTGAAGGCCGCCACCGGCGAGGTCGTCACCGCCGAGGAGCTGGGCGGCGGCGAGGTCCACTCCCGGATCTCCGGTGTCACCGACCACCTCGCCGAGAACGACGCCCACGCCCTGCGCATCGTGCGGACCATCGTCTCCACCCTCCCCTCCCGGGGCCCGCTCCCCTGGTCGGTCGAACCGGCCGTCGAGCCCAAGGTGGACCCGTACACGCTGTACGGCGCCGTGCCGGTCGACTCCCGCACGCCGTACGACGTACGCGAGGTCATCGCGCGCGTGGTCGACGGTTCCCGGTTCGCCGAGTTCAAGGCGGAGTTCGGGCAGACCCTGGTCACCGGCTTCGCCCGGATCCACGGCCACCCGGTCGGGATCGTCGCCAACAACGGCATCCTCTTCTCCGAGTCCGCCCAGAAGGGCGCCCACTTCATCGAGCTGTGCGACCAGCGCGGCATCCCGCTCGTCTTCCTGCAGAACATCTCCGGCTTCATGGTCGGCCGGGACTACGAGGCCGGTGGCATCGCCAAGCACGGCGCCAAGATGGTGACGGCCGTGGCCTGCGCCCGCGTCCCCAAGCTGACGGTCGTGGTCGGCGGCTCGTACGGCGCGGGCAACTACTCGATGTGCGGCCGGGCGTATTCACCGCGCTTCCTGTGGATGTGGCCCAACGCCAAGATCTCGGTGATGGGCGGCGAACAGGCCGCGTCCGTCCTCGCGACCGTGAAGCGGGACCAGTCGGAGGCGCGCGGCGAGGACTGGCCGGCGGAAGAGGAAGAGGCCTTCAAGGAGCCGATCCGCGCCCAGTACGAACGCCAGGGCAGCGCGTACTACGCCACCGCCCGGCTCTGGGACGACGGCGTGATCGACCCGCTGGAGACCCGTCAGGTCCTGGGCCTCGCCCTGACCGCCTGCGCCAACGCGCCCCTGGGTGACCCCCAGTTCGGCGTCTTCCGGATGTAAGGGGCTTCGGACGATGACCTCTACGACGACCTCTACGACGACTTCGACGGCGGCTTCGACGATGACCATGTTCGACACGGTGCTGGTGGCCAACCGGGGCGAGATCGCCGTCCGCGTCATCCGCACCCTCCGCGCCCTCGGCGTCCGCTCCGTCGCCGTCTTCTCCGACGCGGACGCCGACGCCCGGCATGTCCGGGAGGCCGACACGGCGGTACGGATCGGTCCTGCGCCGGCGGCCGAGAGCTATCTGTCGGTGGAGCGGCTGCTGGAGGCGGCGGCCCGGACGGGCGCCCAGGCCGTCCACCCCGGGTACGGCTTCCTCGCGGAGAACCCCGGGTTCGCGCGGGCGTGCGCCGACGCGGGCCTCGTCTTCATCGGTCCACCCGCCGACGCCATCTCCCTCATGGGCGACAAGATCCGCGCCAAGGAGACGGTACGGGCGGCCGGGGTGCCGGTGGTGCCCGGTTCGAGCGGCAGCGGCCTTACCGACGCCCAACTCGCCGACGCCGCCCGCGAGATCGGCATGCCGGTGCTGCTGAAGCCCAGCGCGGGCGGCGGCGGCAAGGGCATGCGGCTGGTCCGGGAGGCGGAGCGGCTGGCCGACGAGATCGCCGCCGCCCGCCGCGAGGCCCGCGCCTCCTTCGGCGACGACACCCTCCTCGTGGAGCGGTGGGTCGACCGCCCCCGGCACATCGAGATCCAGGTCCTGGGCGACGGCCACGGCGATGTCGTCCACCTCGGTGAGCGCGAGTGCTCCCTCCAGCGCCGCCACCAGAAGATCATCGAGGAGGCACCCAGCGTCCTGCTCGACGAGGCCACGCGTGCCGCGATGGGCGAGGCGGCCGTCCAGGCGGCCCGCTCCTGCGGCTACTCCGGCGCGGGCACGGTCGAGTTCATCGTCCCCGGCGGCGACCCCTCCTCGTACTACTTCATGGAGATGAACACCCGCCTCCAGGTCGAGCACCCGGTGACCGAACTGGTCACGGGCGTCGACCTGGTGGAGTGGCAGCTCCGGGTCGCGGCGGGCGAGCGGCTGGCGTTCGGGCAGCAGGACGTACGGCTGACGGGGCACGCGGTGGAGGCGCGGATCTGCGCCGAGGACCCCGCGCGCGGGTTCCTGCCGTCGGGCGGCACCATCCTCAGGCTTCGCGAGCCGCAGGGCGACGGCGTGCGCACCGACTCCGGGCTCACCGAGGGCACGGAGGTCGGGTCGCTGTACGACCCGATGCTCTCCAAGGTCATCGCCTACGGCCCCGACCGGCCCACCGCCCTGCGCCGCCTCCGCGCGGCGCTCGCGGAGACGGTCACGCTCGGCGTGCAGACGAACGCCGGGTTCCTGCGGCGGCTGCTGGCCCATCCGGCCGTGGTGGCGGGCGAGTTGGACACCGGGTTGGTGGAGCGGGAGGTCGAGGGGCTGGTCCCGGGGGAGGTACCGGGGGAGGTGTACGAGGCCGCGGCGGCCGTACGGCTCCACGAGCTGAAGCCTCGCGGGGACGGCTGGACCGACCCCTTCTCCGTCCCGAACGGCTGGCGTCTCGGCGGCGAACCCCTTCCGCCCGCCTTCGACCTGCGAGCGACGGGACTCGAACCCGTCACTCACCACCCTCAGGGCACCCACACGGTCACCGACGACCAGGTGTCCGTGACCCTGAACGGCGTCCGCCACACCTTCCACCACGCCGCCGACTGGCTGGGCCGTGACGGCGACGCCTGGCACGTGCGCGACCACGACCCCGTCGCCGCCGCACTCACCGGCGCCGCCCACGCGGGCGCGGACTCGCTGACCGCGCCGATGCCCGGGACGGTCACCGTGGTGAAGGTGGCCGTGGGGGACGAGGTGACCGCCGGGCAGAGCCTGCTGGTGGTGGAGGCGATGAAGATGGAACACGTCGTCTCCGCGCCGCACGCCGGGACGGTCACCGAGCTGGACGTCACGCCGGGTACGACCGTCGCCATGGACCAGGTGCTGGCGGTCGTCGCCCCGCACGAGGAGGAGACGGAATGACCGGCCAGGAACAGACCCTCCCCATGACCGTGCCGGCCGAAGGCCTCCCCACCCACGTCCGTATCCACGAGGTCGGTGCCAGGGACGGCCTGCAGAACGAGAAGGCGACCGTCCCCACGGAGGTGAAGGCGGAGTTCGTCCACCGCCTGGCCGACGCGGGCCTCACCACCATCGAGGCCACCAGCTTCGTCCACCCCAAGTGGGTGCCCCAACTGGCGGACGCGGAAGCCCTCTTCCCACTCGTCAGCGACCTACAGGTGGCCCTCCCCGTCCTCGTCCCCAACGAACGCGGCCTGGACCGTGCCCTCGCCCTCGGCGCCCGCCGGGTCGCCGTCTTCGCCAGCGCCACCGAGTCCTTCGCCAAGGCCAACCTCAACCGTACGGTCGACGAGGCGCTGGCGATGTTCGACCCGGTGGTGACGCGGGCGAAGGCCGAGGGAGTCCATGTCCGGGGCTATCTCTCGATGTGCTTCGGCGACCCCTGGGAGGGGCCCGTCCCGATCCCCCAGGTCGTACGGGTCTGCCGGGCGCTCCTCGACATGGGCTGCGACGAACTGAGCCTCGGCGACACGATCGGCGTGGCCACCCCGGGCCACGTGCAGGCCCTGCTCACCGCCCTGAACGAGGCAGGCGTCCCCACCCCCTCCCTCGGCGTGCACTTCCACGACACCTACGGCCAGGCGCTCGCCAACACCCTGGCGGCGCTCCAGTACGGCGTCACCACGGTCGACGCCTCGGCCGGCGGCCTCGGCGGCTGCCCGTACGCGAAGTCCGCCACCGGAAACCTCGCCACCGAAGACCTCGTGTGGATGCTGCGCGGACTCGGCATCGACACGGGCGTCGACCTCGGCCGCCTCGTCGCCACCAGCGCGTGGATGGCCGGACACCTGGGCCGACCCAGCCCGTCCCGCACCGTACGAGCCCTGTCCCACAAGGATCAAGAGGATCACGAGGACCACGAGGACCACAAGGAGCACAAGGAGCACAAGGAGCACAAGGAGCATTGAATCCTCCCCTCCCTGAAGGGATGGGGATTCCTGGCTCAGGCTGTCTCCTGGAGCAGCGCTCCAGGAGGTCTTCCGCCATCAGCACCAGCCGGGTTGAGACCAGCCCGGACGAGCATGACGCGTGCGGAGTTCTTGTCCCTGGAGGACATGGCTCCGCAGGCGGTGCAGGTGTAGGTACACGTGTTCGCATTACCTCCGCGATACCGACAGCGCTACGGGCGCTCCGCGCCCTGAACCGGATACGGCGACGCTCCGCGTCGCGACACCCGGATGCGATCCCTCCCTGACGTGAACGCCGGGGCCCTCCTCGCAAGAAACAGGTGAAGTTCAATGGACCACCGCCTCTCCCCCGAGCTGGAAGAACTCCGCCGCACGGTCGAGAAGTTCGCGCACGAGGTCGTCGCGCCCAAGATCGGCGACTTCTACGAGCGGCACGAGTTCCCCTACGAGATCGTGCGCGAGATGGGCCGCATGGGGCTGTTCGGGCTGCCGTTCCCCGAGGAGTACGGCGGCATGGGCGGCGACTATCTGGCGCTGGGCATCGCGCTGGAGGAGCTGGCCCGGGTGGACTCGTCCGTGGCCATCACTCTCGAAGCCGGGGTCTCCCTGGGCGCGATGCCGATCCATCTCTTCGGCACCCCGGCGCAGAAGGAGGAGTGGCTGCCGCGCCTCTGCTCCGGCGAGGTGCTGGGCGCGTTCGGCCTCACCGAGCCCGACGGCGGCTCGGACGCGGGCGCGACCCGGACGACGGCCCGCCTCGACGAGTCGACAGACGAATGGGTCATCAACGGCAGCAAGTGCTTCATCACCAACTCGGGGACGGACATCACGGCCCTGGTCACGGTCACGGCGGTCACCGGCCGCACCTCGGACGGCAAACCCCTCATCTCCTCGATCATCGTCCCGTCCGGCACCCCGGGCTTCACGGTGGCCGCCCCCTACTCGAAGGTCGGCTGGAACGCCTCCGACACCCGTGAGCTGTCCTTCGCGGACGTACGGGTCCCGGCGGAGAACCTCCTCGGCGAACTCGGCCGGGGCTACGCCCAGTTCCTGCGCATCCTCGACGAGGGCCGCATCGCCATCTCGGCGCTCGCCACGGGTCTCGCCCAGGGCTGTGTGGACGAGTCGGTGAAGTACGCGAAGGAGCGGCACGCCTTCGGCCGGCCGATCGGCGCCAACCAGGCCATCCAGTTCAAGATCGCCGACATGGAGATGAAGGCCCACACGGCCCGCCTCGCCTGGCGCGACGCGGCCTCCCGCCTCGTCTCCGGTGAACCCTTCAAGAAGGAAGCGGCCCTGGCGAAGCTCTACTCCTCCACCATCGCCGTCGACAACGCCCGCGACGCCACCCAGATCCACGGCGGCTACGGCTTCATGAACGAGTACCCCGTCGCCCGTATGTGGCGCGACTCCAAGATCCTGGAGATCGGCGAGGGCACCAGCGAGGTACAACGCATGCTGATCGCGAGGGAGTTGGGCCTGACCGGCTGACGGACAGGGTGCGTTCGAAGGGTGGCCGGAATCAGCCTGGCGGCACGGCTCCGACCCCCTCTCACCCGGCTCGCCGCCCGCGAGCCGGGTGCCTTTTTGTCCCGCATGGGTGCCCCACTGGACCGCTCCTGGCGTCCTGCGCATCTGTGATGCAACCCACAGGTTTACGACCCATCAGTGCCCCGCAAACCCCACCAACCTTTGATTCACAGGTAATTCAAAGATTAGGGCAGGGGCGGGCCTGGGCATTCCACTCTCTGGAACCACCCTCTGGACAAGTGATGAGGTTAGGCTAACCTACCTTCGAACTCACCCTTGGGCGGCACTCCGCCCCGTTCGAAAGTAGCCATACACATGTCCAACGCCAGAGCCGCTCACCTCACCCGCCGTGGCATCCTCGCCGCCGGTGGCGCACTCGGTCTCGGTGCCGTGCTCGCCGCCTGTGGAGACGAGGACTCGACGAGCAGCAGCACTGGCTCCGACAAGGAGACGGCTGCCGCCGAGTCCGGCCCCTGGTCGTTCAAGGACGACCGCGGCGAGACCGCCAAGACCGACAAGGTCCCGGCGAACATCGTCGCCTTCGTGGGTGTCGCCGCCGCACTGTACGACTACGGCATCGACGTCAAGGGCGTCTTCGGCCCGACCAGGACGACGGACGGCAAGGCCGACGTCCAGGCCGGCGACCTCGACATCAGCAAGGTCACCATCCTCGGCAACGTCTGGGACGAGTTCAACGTCGAGAAGTACGCCACGCTCTCCCCCGACGTCCTCATCACCACGCTGTTCGACGACGCCGGCACCCTCTGGTACGTGCCCGAGGCCTCCAAGGACAAGATCGCCAAGCTCGCCCCGAGCGTCGGCATCTCCGTCTACGACCGCCAGCTGACCGAGCCGCTGCAGCGCATGCTGGAGCTGGCCAAGTCGCTCGGCGCGGACACGGAGTCGGAGAAGATCACCACAGCCAAGAAGCGGTTCGAGGACGCGGCCGCCCGGCTGCGCGCGGCCACCAAGGCCAAGCCCGACATCAAGGTGCTCGCGGGTTCCGCCAGCCAGGACATCTTCTACGTCTCCGGCTCGAACCTCTCCATCGACCTGGAGTACTTCAAGGCCCTCGGCGTGAACTTCGTCGAGCCGAGCGCTGCCGCACTGAAGGCCAGCGGGGGTTGGTTCGAGAACCTCAGCTGGGAGAACGTCGACAAGTACGACGCGGACGTCATCATCATGGACAGCCGCACGTCGGCGATCCAGCCGGACGCGATCGAAGAGGCGACGTGGAAGAAGCTGCCGGCGGTGAAGGCGGGGCAGGTCATCGGGCGTAACCCCGAGCCGATTCTTTCCTACGACAAGTGCGCGCCGCTTCTTGAAGAGCTGGCCGAGGCGATCGAGAAGGCCAGGAAGGTCAGTTGAGGCAGTGGGTGAACTGCGGGGCCGTCGTGGCTGGTCGCGCCCACGCGGCGGAGCCGCAAATCGACACAGCCCCGCGCCCCCGGCTTTCCCGGGCTCGCTCTTTCCGACATACGCTCCCGCCCCTGATTCAGGAGCCCCCACATGACGACGGCCGTAGCCGCACCCTTCCGTTTCTTTGCCCTTCAGGTCGCGCGGACGGAGCGGCTGGGGCCGTCTCTCGTGCGTGTCTCGTTCACGGGGGACGACCTGCGGTTGTTCCACTCCGACGGCAGGGACCAGTCGCTCTCTCTCTTCCTGCCGCAACCCGGGCAGGACGCCCCGGCCGTGCCCTATGAACTGGGTGACGGCTGGTGGCAGGCATGGCGCGAACTGCCGGACGACGTGCGGGCGGTGATGCGCTCGTACACCCTGCGGGGGCTCCGCTCGGACGTCCACGGCGAGACCGCCGAGATCGACATCGACTTCGTGCTGCACGGCGTGGAGCCGGGGGCCGCGGTGCCCGCCGGGCCCGCGTCCCGGTGGGCCTCCCAGGCGACCACCGGCGACCAGGTCGTCCTGCTCGGGCCCGCCGTCGCCGACAACCGCGCGATCCGTTTCCGTCCGCCGGCGGACACCGATCTGGTGCTGATCTGGGGTGACGAGACGGCGCTGCCCGCCGCCTCGGCGATCCTGGAGTCGCTGCCCGCCGGTACGCGGGCCCGGGTCTGGCTGGAGGTCCACCACGCGGGGGACATCCAGGACTTGGCCACCGATGCCGACGCCGAGATCACCTGGCTCGTACAGACCGAAGGGGCGCCGACCGCCCTGGAGTCGATCCGTGCCGCCCGGCTGCCGTCCGGTGAACTGCCGTACGCGTGGATCGCCGGTGAGTCCGGCCGCGTGAAGGAGCTGCGCCGTCATCTCGTGCGGGAGCGCGGGATCGACAGGCGGCGGGTGACCTTCGTCGGGTACTGGCGTGAGGGTCTGACGGAGGAGCAGCTGCGGGAGCGCGGCGAGTAAACCGAGTTACCAGGAACACCGAAGCGACCAGAGACAGCGAAGTGACCACAGTCACGACTGAGCCCGGGTTTCGCTGAAGTTAATTAGGTTAGGCTTACCTAAGTTGGACGACGTGATGTCACCCCCCACTCACCTCTCCGTCCCACCCGGACCGCCCCGCTCGGAGGACCTCCCCATGCGCTCGCACCTGCTCAATGACACGACCGCGGAGCGGTACCGCCGCACCGTGACCGAAGGCGTGGAGCGGGTGGCGGCCAAACTCGCCACCACCGACCGACCGTTCAGCGGTGTCACCGTCGACGCCCTCTCCCCCCGCATCGAGAAAATCGACCTCGACAAGCCGCTGCACGACACGGCCGCCGTCCTCGACGAACTCGAGGACGTCTATCTGCGCGACGCGGTCTACTTCCACCACCCGCGCTACCTCGCCCACCTCAACTGCCCGGTCGTCATCCCGGCCGTGCTCGGCGAGGCCGTCCTCTCCGCCGTCAACTCCTCCCTGGACACCTGGGACCAGTCGGCCGGCGGCACCCTGATCGAGCGCAAACTGATCGACTGGACCAACGAGCGCATCGGGTTCGGTCCCGCCGCCGACGGCGTGTTCACCTCCGGCGGCTCACAGTCCAACCTCCAGGCCCTGCTCCTCGCCCGTGAGGAGGCCAAGACCGACGACACCGCCAAACTGCGGATCTTCGCCTCCGAGGTCAGCCACTTCAGCGTGAAGAAGTCGGCGAAACTGCTGGGCCTCGGCCAGGACGCCGTCGTCTCCATCCCGGTCGACGGCAACAAGCGCATGCAGACGGTCGCGCTCGCCCGTGAGCTGGAGCGCTGCGAGAACGACGGCCTCGTCCCCATGGCCGTCGTCGCCACCTCCGGCACCACCGACTTCGGCTCCATAGACCCGCTGCCCGAGATAGCCGAGCTCTGCGCCCAGTACGGCACGTGGATGCACGTCGACGCCGCCTACGGCTGCGGCCTGCTCGTCTCCCTCAAGCGCCGCGACCTGCTCAACGGCATCGAGCGCGCCGACTCCGTCACCGTGGACTACCACAAGTCCTTCTTCCAGCCGGTGAGTTCCTCCGCCGTGCTCGTCCGGGACGCGTCCACGCTGCGCCACGCCACCTACCACGCGGAGTACCTCAACCCACGCCGCATGGTCACCGAGCGCATCCCCAACCAGGTCGACAAGTCCCTGCAGACCACCCGCCGCTTCGACGCGCTCAAGCTGTGGATGACGCTGCGCACGATGGGCGCCGACGGCATCGGTCAGCTCTTCGACGAGGTCTGCGACCTGGCGGAGGAGGGCTGGAAACTGCTCGCCGCCGACCCGCGCTACGACGTGGTCGTGGAGCCCCAGCTGTCCACGCTCGTCTACCGCTACATCCCCGAGGCCGTCACCGACCCGGCCGAGATCGACCGCGCCAACCTGTACGCCCGCAAAGCCCTGTTCGCCTCCGGCGACGCCGTGGTCGCGGGCACCAAGGTCGGCGGTCGCCACTACCTGAAGTTCACCCTGCTCAACCCCGAGACCACGGCCGAGGACATCGCCGCCGTACTCGATCTGATCGCCGGCCACGCCGAGCAGTACCTGGGAGAATCCCTTGACCGCGTCGCTTCCTGAATCCGCCGTGAAAACCTACGACTTCATCGGCATCGGACTGGGACCCTTCAACCTCGGCCTCGCCTGCCTCACCGAACCCATCGCCGAACTCGACGGGATCTTCCTGGACTCGAAGCCCGCATTCGAGTGGCACTCGGGGATGTTCCTCGACGGCGCCCACCTCCAGACCCCGTTCATGTCGGACCTGGTCACCCTCGCCGACCCGACCTCCCCGTACTCCTTCCTGAACTACCTGAAGGACTCGGGCCGTCTGTACTCGTTCTACATCCGCGAGAACTTCTACCCCCTGCGGGTCGAGTACGACGACTACTGCCGCTGGGCCGCGAACCGGCTGAGCAACGTCCGCTTCAGCACGACGGTCACCGAAGTGACGTACGAGGACGACGTCTACGCCGTGAAGACGGCCGACGGTGACGTCCTGCGCGCCCGGCACCTCGTCCTCGGCACCGGCACGCCCCCGTACATCCCGGAGGCGGTCCAGGGCCTGGGCGGCGACTACATCCACAACTCCCGCTACATGCGGCACAAGCAGGAACTGCAGCAGAAGGAGTCGATCACCCTCGTCGGCTCCGGGCAGTCGGCCGCCGAGATCTACCACGACCTGCTCAGCGAGATCGACGTCCACGGCTACCAGCTGAACTGGGTGACGCGCTCCCCGCGATTCTTCCCGCTGGAGTACACCAAGCTCACGCTGGAGATGACCTCCCCTGAGTACATCGACTACTTCCGCGAGCTGCCGGAGCCGACCCGCTACCGCCTGACCCAGGAGCAGAAGGGCCTCTTCAAGGGCATCGACGGAGACCTCATCAACGAGATCTTCGACCTGCTCTACCAGAAGAGCCTCGGCGGCCCGCTCCCCACCCGTCTGCTCACCAACTCCGCACTGAACAGCGTGAGTTACGAGAACGGCACGTACACCCTCGGCCTGCGTCAGGAGGAGCAGGAGAAGGACTTCGAGATCAACTCGCAGGGCCTGATCCTCGCCACCGGCTACAAGTACGCCGAGCCGGAGTTCCTCAAGCCCGTCCGCGACCGGCTGCGCTACGACGCGCAGGGCAACTTCGACGTGGCCCGCAACTACGCGATCGACACCACCGGCCGAGGCGTCTTCCTGCAGAACGCCGCCGTCCACGCCCACAGCATCACCTCACCCGACCTGGGCATGGGCCCGTACCGGAACTCGTACATCATCCGCGAACTGCTCGGCACCGAGTACTACCCGGTCGAGAAGACCATCGCCTTCCAGGAGTTCGCCGTATGAGCGGCATCAGCGGCATGAACTACACCTTCCGCCCCCTCGACCCACTGAACGACGCCGAGCTGCTGCACGGCTGGGTGACGCACCCCAAGGCGGCGTACTGGATGATGCAGGACGCCAGGCTGGAGGACGTCGAGCGCGCCTACATGGAGATCGCGGCCGACCCCCACCACCACGCCCTGCTGGGGCTGCGCGACGGCGAGCCCGCCTTCCTCATGGAGAAGTACGACCCCGCCCACCGTGAACTCGTCGGCCTGTACGAGCCCGAGCCCGGAGACGTCGGCATGCACTTCCTGGTGCCGCCGACAAACACCCCGGTGCACGGCTTCACCAGGTCCGTGATCACCGCCGTGATGGCGCACCTCTTCGAGCACCCGGCCACCCACCGGGTCGTCGTCGAGCCGGACGTGTCCAACAAGGCCGTCCACGCCCTCAACGAAGTCGTCGGTTTCGTCCCCGACCGCGAGATCGACAAGCCGGAGAAGCGCGCACTGCTGAGCTTCTGCACGCGAGAGCAGTTCTTTAAAAGGCACAGCCTGGCTGCCCGAGGAGTAACTGTATGACCCTGTCCGATGCCGTAGCGCATCTGTCCCCCCACCGCTGGGCACGGGCCAATCGCCTGCTCATCCGCAAGGCCCTCGCCGAGTTCGCCCATGAGCGGCTCATCACGCCGGAGGCGACCGCCGACGGCCGCTTCGAGGTCCGCAGCGACGACGGTCAGACCCGCTACGGGTTCACCGCCGTCCGGCGCGCCCTCGACCACTGGCAGGTCGACGCCGACTCGATCTCCCGTCAACGAGACGGCGTCGACCTCCCTCTGGCCGCCCTGGACTTCTTCATCGAGCTGAAGCAGTCCCTCGGCCTGAGCGACGAGATCCTCCCGGTCTATCTGGAGGAGATCTCCTCCACCCTGTCCGGCACCTGCTACAAGCTCGCCAAACCGCAGACGCCGGTCGCCGAACTCGTCGACGGCGGCTTCCAGGCCATCGAGACCGGGATGACCGAGGGCCACCCCTGCTTCGTCGCCAACAACGGCCGCCTCGGCTTCGGCGTCCACGAGTACCTCTCGTACGCCCCCGAGACTGCGAGCCCGGTCCGCCTGGTCTGGCTGGCCGCGCACCGCTCACGGGCGGCGTTCACGGCGGGCGTGGGCATCGAGTACGAGGCATTCCTCCGGGACGAGCTGGGCGCGGAGACGGTCGACCGCTTCAACTCCGTGCTCACCGACCTGGAGCTGGACCCCGCCGACTACCTCTTCATCCCGGTCCACCCCTGGCAGTGGTGGAACAAGCTCACCGTCACCTTCGCCGCCGAGATCGCCCAGCAGAACCTGGTGTGCCTCGGTGAGGGCGACGACGAGTACCTGGCCCAGCAGTCGATCCGCACGTTCTTCAACAGCTCCACCCCCGAGAAGCACTACGTCAAGACGGCCCTGTCCGTCCTCAACATGGGCTTCATGCGCGGCCTCTCGGCGGCGTACATGGAGGCGACCCCGGCCATCAACGACTGGCTGGCCGGTCTCATCGACAGCGACCCGGTGCTGAAGTCGACCGGCCTGTCGATCATCCGCGAGCGCGCCGCCGTCGGCTACCGGCACCTGGAGTACGAGGCCGCCACCGACAAGTACTCCGCGTACCGCAAGATGCTGGCCGCGCTGTGGCGCGAGAGCCCGGTGTCCGCGTTGCAGGAGGGCGAGTCGCTGGCGACGATGGCCTCCCTGGTCCACGTCGACCACGAGGGCAACGGCTTCGCCGCCGCGCTGATCGAACGCTCGGGCCTGACCCCGACGGAGTGGCTGCGCCGCTACTTGCGGGCGTACTTCACTCCCCTCCTCCACAGCTTCTACGCGTACGACCTCGTCTTCATGCCGCACGGCGAGAACGTCATCCTCGTCCTGAAGGACGGTGTCGTCGAGCGGGCGATCTACAAGGACATCGCCGAGGAGATCGCGGTCATGGACCCGCAGGCGGTGCTGCCGCCGGCGGTCGAGCGGCTGCGCGTCGAGGTCCCCGAGGACAAGAAGCTCCTGTCCATCTTCACGGACGTCTTCGACTGCTTCTTCCGCTTCCTCGCCGCGAACCTCGCCGAGGAAGGCGTCCTGGACGAGGAGGAGTTCTGGCGCACGGTCGCCGAGACCGTCCGCGACTACCAGCACTCGATGCCCGAACTCGCCGCCAAGTTCGCCCAGTACGACATGTTCGCCCCCGAGTTCGCGCTGTCCTGCCTCAACCGGCTCCAGCTGCGCAACAACAAGCAGATGGTCGACCTGGCGGACCCGGCGGGCGCACTCCAGCTCATCGGCAACCTGAAGAACCCCATCGCGGGCGTGTAGCCCCTGGCACAGCCCCACCAAAGCAGGCGGGCACCTCGGAGTACGGTCCTCCGAGGTGCCCGCCGCGTCATGCCTTCGGCGGCGGGCGATTTCGACTGCGGGTCCGGTGGGGGC
>NZ_JBHVDX010000081.1:0-39872 GCF_042802555.1 Streptomyces sp. NPDC057474
GTCTGTGTCGTGCCGACCCCGAGGGGGGCTCTGGTCGGCACCTGCTGCCGGCCGAGGGGGGCTCAGGCCAGCAGGTCCACGCAGTCGAACGAGGTGCCCGGGCTGAGGAAGGCCGTGCCGCTCGAACCACTGACGATGCTGAGTTTCAGGACGTTGTACTCACTGGTGTTCGACTTCCACGCACTGGCAGGGACGCTGTAGGTGAACGTGTGGTTGTTCCCCCGGTACGAACCCGTGGTCAGCGAGCGGGTGGAGGGCTGTTTCGGGGCCGCCGGGATCGGCGAGACCCAGTCGTTGACAGATACCCGGGGACGCCCGCCCGCGAACGCGTCCGTGACGCCGATACGCAGGGTGTGCGCGGCGGCGGCCTGGGCGGCCGTGAGTTTGAAGAAGACCTGGATGCCGTCGTTGACGTCCTGCCAGATGTACGCCGGGAAGGACGCGGCCGGGTCCCCGCTGCCGAGCGTGACGTTGCCCGTCCACTTCGCCGCTCGGCCGTCGGACGGATGCGCGTACGTCATCAGCTTGGCGTTCTTGAACTCGCCGGGCGTGCCGTCCCAGTCGCCGAGCCGCCAGACCGTCTTCGCGGTGGACGGGTCGCCGGTGACGGTGATGCTGTTCAGCGCGGTCGAACCGCCCGCCGTCACCTTCACCTCCCGGGTGTGCACGGCCAGCTCGCCCTTGTGGACGGTCAGCGTGTACGTGCCCGGCAGCATGCCCTTGCAGGAGAACGCGCCGGTGCCGGCGGCGGCCTTCGCCCAGTACTGGGCGTCCTTGTTCGCGAAGCCGACCGTGTAGGCGTACTTCGCGTCCATGCCCTTGAGGCCCACACCGGCCACCTTGCCGCGCCCGGCCTTGCCGACCCAGCCGGTGATGCCGAGACCGTCCACCCAGGAGGTGTCCAGCCTGTCGTGGGACAGGGAGGCCGAGGGCGCCCCGCCGTCCGTGAAGGCCAGGACGTACGGGCCCTGCAGGCCGAAACGTTCCGCCTCGGTCTGGGCCTGGTTGTAGTGCAGGATCTCGTAGAGCCCGGCGCCGAGGTCGTTGGAGTGGCGGAGCAGGGAGCGGTAGAAGGGGCCGCCGGAGGCCTTCTCGTGGTTGGAGCGGACGATCCAGAGGCCGACCGAACCGGTGGTGAAGCCGATGTGGTCGTAGTCGATCACCCGCTTGCCCGAGTAGTGCTTGGAGTGGGTCGTGCCGTCCGCGCGCCGCCAGACGTCACCGGCCTCGATGACCTTGTCGGAGGCCTCGATCCAGGAGTCCGGGCCCTCGTTGGGGAACCTCCCGGGCTTGAGGCGGACGAGGAATCGGGTCGCCGTGAAGGAGGCGTCCGCCTTGTCGGTCCACAGGTAGATGTTGTTCTGGCCGCTGCGGGCCGCGTACCACTGGGTGATCGCGCCGTGCACGGCCTTGATCAGGATCGTCGACCCGGATTGTCTGATGGTGACCGTCGAGGCGCCGAGCCCGGACTCGACGTGCGAGTGCTTGCCGCCGTAGCCCTCGTACTCCTTGCCCTTGTGGGCCAGGGAGGTCAGGTCGCCGGTGGTCTTGGAGACCTTGAAGACGAGGTTCGCCCCGGTGTCGACGACGAAGTTCTTTCCGTCGTCCGAGTGGCCGAAGCCGGCGGCGGACGCGGTGGAGAGGAGGCCGGTGCCGCCCGCTACGGCGGCGCCGGTGGCGGCGACGCCGAGCGCGCCTGCCCCGAGCACGCGCCGGCGCGTGAGGCGTCTCTTGTGGGTGCTCAAGGGTGGTACTCCGGGATTGTCGGATCTTGGCTTACTTGTACGTGATGGCAGATGACGGGAACTTGCAGGTGGTTCCGTCCGCGCCGACACCGATCTGGGTGGGCTCCCTGCCCGAGCTGTTGCCCTTGAAGCGCACGCAGGTCTTGACCTTCTTCTTCGGGTCACCATGGATGCGGATCTTCGACAGCGTGGCGGTGTCGCCGTAGTTGGCGTTGACACCGACGATCGCCTTCAGGGGCGCCACGACGTCGATGTCGCTGAGCACGATCGTGCGCTTGTACTGCTTCTTGCAGTTGCCGCAGGAGCGCACCAGTTTGCCGGAGTCCTGCACCCGGAAGCCGGTGATGTTGAGCTTCCCGGCGCCGTTGAACTGGAAGACCTTGTCCGACGCCTTCTTCGCGCCGCCCCCGACGACCTTGTACACGGCCTTCGACGACTTGCCCTTGAAGCTGGCCGCGTCCTCGCCGACGTCCAGCCACCACACGTTCTTCAGGGTGCAGCTGCCCTTGCAGTGCACCCCGTCCGCCCCAGGGACGCCGATGATCACGTTCTTCAGGACCGCGCCGTCCGCCAGCTCGAAGATCGGGTCCTGGCCCTCGTCCTGGCTGCCGTCGCCGAGCGCACCCTTGCCGAAGAACTTCTTCAGCTTGCCGTCGTACGTGCCCGAGACCTCGATCGTCCTGGCCACGGCCTTGCTGCCCTTGGCCGTCGGCCAGGTGGCGGCGGCGCCGGCGCTGGACAGCAGCGACGTCGTCGCGAGGGCGCCGCCGGTGAGGGCGAGGGCGGCGACCGAGCCGATCACGGCCCGCCGGCCGGTGACCCGACGGCGGTGCCGGACGCGCTGTTCTGCAGGTGCGGTCATGTGCCCGATTCCTTGCCGGTGGTGACTCTTGCGCCTACTGGTCGCCACCGGTGGAGAAAGGGTTGCCGTGTCCGCAGATCTTTTTCACGAAAGATCTTTTTTACGAATCGCCCTCGTCCGAGGAGTCGTTGTCGTCGTGGCCCTCGAAGTCGCCCGCCACCGCGAGGCCTTCGCCGGCAGCCTTCTCGGCCTTTGCGGTCATCGCGTAGCGGTCGTCGCCCGCGTCACGCCCGCCGCGCTCGTGGTTGTACTGCCCGGCGAAGACGAACTCGCCCTTCGGGACCGTACGGCCGTCCTTGAGCACCCAGGTGTAGACCAGGAAGCCGTCGTCCGCCTCGACCGTGAGGTCGAAGTCCTGCTCCGGCAGCGAGCGCCAGGCGCCGGCCGAGGTGACCCCGCCGGTCTGGGCGATCCGCAACTGGACGGTCAGCTCGGTGAGTTGCTCGCTCGTCTTCAGGGTGAGATTGCTCTGCGCCCAGAAGTCGTTGCTGTGCGGGTCGACCGAGCCGTCCGACCGGAGCGGACCGTCCTCCTCGTCCCCCGAGGTGGGCAGCTCCGGCGCGGTCGTGACCTTGGTGGACGGGTTCTTCGACGGGGTCGAGCTGGGCTCGCTCTCCGGCTTGCCGCCGGTGCTCGGGCTCGGGTGGTCGGGGTGGATCGGCGCCCGGCTCGTCGCGGCCGGTGAGTCGACGGGGGTCGGGGAGACCACGACGGTTCCCCGGTCGGCCGGCGGTGTCTCGTCGCCCTTCACCGCGGAGGCGACCGCGTACCCGCCGACCGCGAGCACACCCGCGACACCGGCGGTGGCGGTGACCACCCGCACCCAGCCCCACAGCGGCGGCCGGGTCGCCTCGCGGCTCCGGCGCTTCTCGGGGGCGGCCATACCGCGCTCGATCCGGGCCAGGATGCGGGCGCGGTCGGGCTCGTGCGCCTCGGCCGACTCGCGCAGCCGGGCACGCAGCTCCTCGTGCACGTCCGTCATCGGTCCCTTCCTCCGCTGCCCGGCGCACCCGCGCCGGTCACACTCGCGCCCCTCACGCCCCCGCTCGTGATGCCGGCATGCATACGCCGTGGCGCGTCCTCGGTGCCGAGCAGCTTCTGCAACTCGGCCATCCCCTTGGACGTCTGGCTCTTCACCGTACCGACCGAGACCCCGAGGGCGAGCGCCGTGTCCTTCTCCGAGAGGTCGAAAGCATGCCGCAGGACCACACACGCCCGCTTGCGGAACGGCAGCCTGCGCAGCGCCGACTGGACGTCGACCACGCCGGGCACATCGGGATTCTCGGTCTTCTCCTCGCGCTGGGACCAGAACAGCGTGATCCTTCGGCGCTCACGGACCGCGCTGCGGATGCGGGTGCGGGCCAGATTGGCGACGATGCCACGGGCGTACGCCACCGGATGGTCCGCAGCGCGGACCCGGTCCCAGCGGTGCCACATCGCGAGCAACGCGTCCGCGGCCAGGTCGTCGGCGGCATCCGCCTCACCCGTCAACAGGTGAGCCAGGCGGGACAGTTCGGCATAGTGACGTTCGAAGAAGGCGTGGAACTCCACGGAGGCTGCGTCGTCGACGACAGTGCCCACGGGGACCTCTCTTCTCGCTGCGGCCACAGCAGCCGAGCCGGCTGCCTGTGCGTGTCATGTGAATGACATGTGATCGTCGGGGGTCGACCCCCGACGAGATCCGGAAGAGTAGCAGTGATCGTGAAAGGTGTTCGTACGCGGCGTCGAACGCCGTCTTGCAGGGATAATTCCGATTCCGTAACACGAAGAAAACCTGAATCGGGTTCAACGGGGGAACAATCCAGCCAGCATCCGCGCGTAGTCCACGCACGTCACTAGGAGCACCGTTCATGTCCGACGCACAGAAGGTGGCCGACCGCCCCGCAGCCGAGCCACCCGGGGCGAACAGCGTCGATCGCTTCTTCAAGATCAGCGCCCGGGGATCCACCTTCGCCCGTGAGACACGCGGCGGCTTCGCCACGTTCTTCACGATGGCGTACATCCTTGTCCTGAATCCCATCATCCTCGGCAACGCCAAGGACAAGTACGGCCACACCCTCGACGGTGCCGAACTCGTCACCGCCACCGCCCTCGTGGCCGCGGTCATGACGATCATCATGGGCGTCGGCGGCAACCTGCCGCTCGCGCTCGCCGCCGGCCTCGGGCTCAACGCCGTCGTCGCCTTCCAGATAGCCCCGCTGATGAGCTGGTCCGACGCGATGGGCCTGGTCGTCCTCGAAGGCCTGCTGATCTGCGTCCTGGTGGTCACGGGCCTGCGCGAGGCCGTCATGCACGCCATTCCGCAGCCGCTCAAGCAGGCGATCAGCGTCGGCATAGGTCTGTTCATCGCCTTCATCGGCTTCGTCGACGCCGGGTTCGTCAGCCGGATCCCGGACATCGCGAACACCACCGTGCCGGTGCAGCTCGGCGCCACCGGCGCGCTGTCCGGCTGGCCCGTCCTGGTCTTCTGCCTCGGCGTCCTGCTGACCATCGGCCTGCTCGCCCGCAAGGTGAAGGGCGCGATCCTGATCAGCATCCTGACGATGACCGTCGTTGCGATCGTGATCAACTCGGTGGCCGACATCAAGAGCTGGGGCCTGACCACGCCGAAGGTCCCCGACGACATCGTCGCCGCCCCCGAGTTCGGACTGATCGGCGACTTCAGCCTGTTCGGCTCGTTCGGCGAGACCACCGTCATCACGGTCGTCCTGCTGATCTTCACCCTGCTGCTGTCGGACTTCTTCGACACCATGGGCACGGTCGTCGGCATCACCGCCGAGGCGGGCCTGCTGGACGAGGAGGGCAAGGTCCCGAACCTCGGCCGGGTCCTCCTCATCGACGGCGCCGCGGCCGTCGCGGGCGGTGCCTCCTCCTCGTCCTCCGCGACCTCCTACATCGAGTCCGCGGCCGGCGTCGGCGAGGGCGCGCGCACCGGCTTCTCCAACCTGATCACCGGTGGCCTCTTCGCGGTGGCGCTCTTCCTGACCCCGCTGCTGACCATCGTCCCCATGCAGGCCGCCGCGCCCGCGCTCGTCGCCGTCGGCTTCCTGATGATGACCCAGGTCAAGAGCATCGACTGGGACAAGTACGAGATCGCCATCCCGGCGTTCCTCACCATCGCCGTCATGCCGTTCACCTACTCCATCACCAACGGCATCGGCGCCGGCTTCCTCGCCTTCGTCCTGATCAAGACGGTCCTCGGCAAGGCGAAGGAGATCCACTGGCTGCTGTGGGCCACCTCGGCCCTGTTCCTGGTGTACTTCGCGATCAACCCGATTCAGCAGCTGTTCGGTGTGAGGTGAGGCGCGGCCTGTCGTGACGGCGAAGGGCCGCCCTCCGGGGGGAGAGAGGGCGGCCCTTCTTCTTCAGGTGGTCCTTCAGTCCTTCAGCGCCGCCTCCATGACAGCTCTGGCGACCGGCGCCGCCAGCCCATTACCGCTGACCTCCGACCGCGCCGCGTTCGACTGCTCCACGACGACCGCGACAGCGACCTCCTTGCCGTCGGCCTTCCCGTACGACGTGAACCAGGCGTACGGCGTCTTGCTGTTGTTCTCGCCGTGCTGGGCCGTACCGGTCTTGCCGCCCACGGTCGCCCCGCTGATCCGCGCGTTCGTGCCCGTGCCGTCCTCGACGACCGTCTGCATCGCCGACTGCAACTGCTCGGCGGTGTCGGAGTTCATGATCTCCTCGGTGCTCGCCTCGGCGTCGTAGTCCTCCAGGACGTCGCCACCACCGTTGGTGATCTGCGCGACCATGTGCGGCGAGACCAGCTTGCCTCCGTTGGCTATCGCCGCCGACACCATCGCCATCTGGAGCGGCGTCGCGGTGACGTCGTACTGGCCGATGCCTGTCAGGGCCGTGGAGGACTTGTTCATGTCCGACGGATAGACGCTCTCGTACGCCCGCACCGGCACGTCCTGCGTCTTGTCGTCGAAGCCGAACTTCTCGGCCGTCGCCCGCACCTTGTCCTGGCCGAGGTCGACGGCCATCTTCGCGAAGACGTTGTTGCACGAGTACTGCAGCGCCGTACGGATCGTGGCGTTCTCGCAGGGCGCGCTCGGGTTCTCGTTCGACAGCTCCGTGGTCGTCTCCGGCAGGGTGTACGGGTCCGGGCTGACCGTTTTGTCATCGACCGACGCGTACAGCCCGTCCTCCAGCGCGGCCGCCGCCACGACCAGCTTGAACGTCGATCCCGGCGGCAGCGGTTGGCGCAGCGCACGGTTGGTCAGCGGCTTGTCCTCGTCCGCGTTGAGCTTCTTCCAGGCCGCACCGGCGGTGTTGACGTCGGTGAGCGAGGAGGGGTCGTACGACGGGGTCGACACCACCGCGAGGATCTTCCCGGTCGTCGGGTCGATCGCCACGGCCGCGCCCTTCTTGTCACCGAGCGCCTCGAACGCCGCCTTCTGCACGGCCGGTTCGATCGTGGTGATCACATTGCCCGGGTCGGCCTGCTTGTCGGTGACCGTGTCCATCACGGTCTTCAGCCGGAGGTCCGTGCCGTCGAGCAGCTCCTGGTAGATGCCCTCCAACTGCGTCGGCGCGTAGGCCTGCGAGGCGTAGCCCGTCACGGCCGCGTACAGCTCGCCGTCCGTGTACGTGCGCTTGTACGCGAGGTCGCCGTCCTTCGTCCGGACCGAGCCGGTGATCGAGTCGCCGGCCACGATGATGTTCCCGAGCGGGTCCGCGTACGTCTTGATCACGTTGCGCCGGTTGTCCTGGTCGTCCGCGAGCGCCGTGCCTTCGTAGAACTGCACCCAGCTCGCCCTCACCAGCAGGGCGAGCACGAGCAGCAGGGTGAAGACGGCGGAGCGCCTGATCGTCTTGTTCATCGCACCCGGAAGGACGAGCGGGATGCGATCAATCGTTCCCTTCGCCCGGTTTCCTCATCAGGTCTTCATGAAACCGGGGTTGCCCCCGAGCCGGTTCAGGGTCTTGGTTCGGGGTCTGGCTCGGGGTTGCCGCCGTGCCGGCTCAGAGCCGCCGCGTCGCCAGCGTCAGCCGGTCACGCGCGTCGAAGAGGGCGTCCTTGACCAGCTGCTCGTGGGCGGGGGTCAGCCGGGCCACCGGGACCGAGCAGCTGATGGCGTCGCGGGCCGGTGTGCGGTACGGGATCGCCACGCCGAAGCAGCGCAGCCCGAGCGTGTTCTCCTCGCGGTCCACGGAGAAGCCCTGCTCGCGGATCTGGCGCAGCTCCTCGATGAGCTGCTCCCGGTCGGTGATCGTGTGCTCCGTCAGCGCCGGAAGGGTCTCCGGGAGCAGCTTGCGGACCTGCTCGTCGGTGTGGGTGGCCAGCAGCGCCTTGCCGAGCGAGGTGGAGTGGGCGGGCAGTCGACGGCCGACACGGGTGAAGGGACGCAGATAGTGCTGCGACTGGCGGGTGGCCAAATAGACGACGTTCGTGCCGTCGAGGCGGGCCAGGTGGATCGTCTCCGTCGTGTCGTCCGAGAGCCGGTCCAGCGTCGGCCGGGCCAGCGCCACCACCTCGTCGCCGTCGATGTACGACGTGCCGACGAGCAGTGCCCGTACGCCGATGCCGTACCGCGTGCCCGTCGCGTCCGTCTCGACCCAGCCAAGCTCCACGAGGGTGCGGAGCAACATGTACAGGCTCGATTTGGGGTAACCGACGGCCTCCTGGACCGCCGCCAGGGAGTGCATGCCGGGGCGTCCGGCGAAGTATTCGAGCAGCTCAACGGTCCGTACCGCCGACTTGACCTGTGCTCCGCCGCCCGTCTCGACTGCCGACATCGCCCTTGACCCCTATCGTTCGACGGGAAATAGTCTCAGACAGCATATTCATCATCAGAGACAGCGTTCAGCATATCGAACGACCCTGGTGAATGGACCCAGAAATACGCTCAGGAATACGTGGAGGAACCCCCGGTGGCAGCAGCACCAGTCTGGAGTGTCGACCCCCGAACCGGGAAGCAGCGCGAGCAGGTTGCGGTGGAGGCCACAGCCCAGGAGGTGGACGCCGCCGTCCGCGCGGCGCACGCCGCCCGTGGCTCCCTGGCCGACCGCACGGTCCGCGCGGCCTTCCTGCGCACCGCCGCCGACCAGCTCCAGGCGGCCAAGGACCAGCTCGTCGAGGTCGCCGACGCCGAGACCGCGCTCGGCCCGGTCCGGCTCACCGGTGAACTCGCCCGCACCTGCTACCAGCTGCGGGCCTTCGCCGACATCGTGGACGAGGGCGCGTTCCTCGACGTGGTGATCAACCACCCCGACGACACCGCGACCCCGCCCATCCCGGACCTGCGGCGCTACAAGGTCCCGCTGGGCGTCGTCGCCGTCTACTCGGCCTCCAACTTCCCCTTCGCCTTCTCCGTCCCCGGCGGCGACACGGCGAGCGCGCTGGCCGCCGGGTGCCCGGTCGTCGTCAAGGCCCACCCCGACCACCCGGCGCTGTCCGAGCTGGTCGCGATCGTGCTGCGCCGGGCCGCCGCCGAGCACGGCATCCCCGAGGGTGTCCTCGGCCTCGTCCACGGCTTCGAGGCGGGCGTCGAACTGGTCAAGCACCCGCTCGTCACCGCCGCCGGCTTCACCGGTTCGGTACGCGGTGGCCGCGCCCTCTTCGACGCGGCGGCCGCCCGGCCCGTGCCGATCCCGTTCCACGGTGAGCTGGGCTCCCTGAACCCCGTCCTCATCACCGAGGCCGCCGCCGCCGAGCGCGCCGAGGCGATCGGCGCGGGGCTCGCCGGCTCCATGACTCTCGGCGTCGGCCAGTTCTGCGTGAAGCCCGGGCTGGTGCTGGCGCCCGCCGGTGACGCCGGTGACCGACTGCTCAAGTCGCTCACCGACGCGGTCAGCGACGTCGACTCCGGGGTCCTGCTGGACCACCGGATGCGTGACAACTTCCTCGCCGGTGTCGCCGAGCGCGCCGAACTGCCCGAGGTGGAGTCGCCGGTGACCGCCGGCGCGGGCGGCGAGCACACCGTCAGCCCCGGATTCCTGACCGTCCCCGCCGGCAAGCTGGCGGCCGAGGGCGAGCACGACCTGCTCCTGGAGGAGTGCTTCGGGCCGCTCACGGTCGTGGCGCGCTACGAGGACGAGGACGAGGCCAAGTCGGTGCTGTCCCGCCTGCCGGGCAACCTCACCGCCACGGTGCACGTCTCCGGTGGGGAGGCCGCCGGGGAGGGGCGTGGGCCGGAGCTGCTGGCCGAGCTGACGCCGCTGGCCGGGCGTGTGCTGGTGAATGGCTGGCCGACGGGTGTTGCTGTGGCTGCGGCCCAGCACCACGGCGGTCCTTACCCGGCGACGACGTCCACGTCCACGTCGGTGGGCGGTACGGCGATCGAGCGGTGGCTGCGGCCGGTGGCCTACCAGGGGGCGCCCGAGGCGCTGCTTCCGGCGGAGCTTCGGGACGACAACCCGCGGGGGCTGCCGCGACGGTTCAACGGCGTTCTGGAGCGGTAGCGCTCCGCGGGGAGTGCCGTAGGGGGTGCGGTTCGTTTCGGACTGCGCGGGCGTCGTGGTTGCTCGCGCAGTTCCCCGCGCCCCTGAAGGGGCGCGGCAGCGGGCCGGGAGCTGTAAGAATCTCCCAATGGACGTCGATATTCCCGAACTCCCGTTCTCTCTCCGCACATATGGGCCCGATGGGCACTGGTCCTATGAGGACGGGGTGCTCACCGGGTGGGCCGGTGCCCGGCAGGACCGCTTTGTGCCGCCCACGGACGACGGTCTGGACCCCGCTTCGGACGCGCCCCGGCTGCTGGGGGCGCCGGAGGGGGACTTCCAGCTGATCGCCCGCGTCACCGTCGGCTTCGCAGCCGGGTTCGACGCGGGCGTGCTGTATGTCCACGTGGGGCAGCGGGCCTGGGCGAAGCTCTGCCTGGAGAACTCACCGGACGTGCCGACCGTGTGCACGGTGGTCACCCGGGGACACTCCGACGACGCCAACTCCTTCACCGTCGAGGGCAGTTCGGTCTGGCTGCGGGTCAGCCGCACCGGCCGCGCCTTCGCTTTCCACGCCTCCCGCGACGGCAAGGAGTGGACCTTCGTCCGCCTCTTCACCCTCGCCGACGAGTACGAGAGCGGCGCCGCCCTCATCGGCTTCATGACCCAGTCCCCGATGGGCGAGGGCTGCGTGGTCACGTACGACGAGATCGAATTCCGCCCCAACTGGCCGAAGGACCTGAGAAACGGCAGCTGACCCGGTTTTTCAGGGGCGCGGGTAACTGCGCGAACGGGGTCCGGGGCGGAGCCCCGAATCTTTGACGGGGTCGAAGGGGCGCGCGGCCCCTGTGGATGGGACGGGTGGGGGCGGCGGGGGCGAAAAACACCCCCGGAACCACGCCGCCCCTGCTCACGTCCTCACCGGCATGATCAAGAACCGTGTGAACCGAGTGACCGGAGCGCGCGTGATCAGGACCGCGCTCCCCGCCGAGGCCCCGGCCATCACCTCCCTCCACGCCCGAGCCCGCGCGACGTACTACCCGGACAACACCCCCGACGACGACACGGACTGGCTCGCCTCCTGGCGGCGAGCCATCGAGCGACCGGACGGCCACGTGCTGTGCGCCGTGGAGCACGGCCGCATCACCGGCATCGCCTCCTTCCGCACGGCCGACGGGGCGCCCGCCGACACCGTCCACCTCGCGCAGTTCCACGTCGACCCCGACCGCCGGCGCCGGGGCACCGGCCGGTCCCTGCACGCGGCCTGCGTGGAGGAGTGGCGGGCCGACGGCAAGCGCACGGCCGGCCTCTCCGTGCACGTCGACAACCACCGGGCCCGCGCCTTCTGCGCCGGCCTGGGCTGGACCCCGGACCCGCAGCATCCGCCCACCCCGGCCGACCACCACATCCTGCTCACTTTCACGGTGACCGGGGAATGAGCCAGGCTGCTTGAACGTTCACCAACCGTAGAAGCGGAGGGCGTCTCCGTACCCGTACGACCTGGAGAGAGCTGACACCATGCGCGTCGAGATCTGGAGCGACATCGCCTGCCCCTGGTGCTACGTGGGCAAGGCCCGCTTCGAGAAGGCGCTCGCGGCCTTCCCGCACCGCGACGGCGTCGAGGTGGTGCACCGCTCCTTCGAGCTCGACCCGGGCCGTGCCAAGGACGACGTCCAGCCGGTCCTCACCATGCTGACCAAGAAGTACGGGATGAGCGCGGCGCAGGCCCAGGCCGGCGAGCACAACCTCCGTGAGCAGGCCGCGGCCGAGGGACTCGCCTACCGGGCCGAGGGCCGTGACCACGGCAACACCTTCGACATGCACCGCCTGATCCACTTCGCCGAGGAGCAGGGACGGCAGAGCGAGCTGCTGCAGGCCTTCTACCGGGCGAACTTCGCCGAGGAGCGGTCCGTGTACGCCGACGCCGACGAGTACCTGGTCGAGCTGGCCGTCGAGGCGGGGCTCGACGGGGAGGCCGCACGCAGGGTGCTCGCCGACTCGGGTGCGTACGCGGACGCGGTTCGCGCCGATGAGCGGGAGGCGGCGGAGCTGGGGGCGAACGGGGTGCCGTTCTTTGTGCTGGACCGGAAGTACGGGGTTTCCGGGGCTCAGCCCGCGGAGGTGTTCGAGCGGGCTCTGGCCCAGGCGTGGGGGGAGCGGCCGCCGTTGAAGCTGGTGCAGGCGGAGGACGCGGAGGCTTGCGGGCCGGACGGGTGTGCCGTGCCTCAGTAGTGCAGTGCAGGTCAGCTGCCATGCATAAGCATTGCTTGGGGAAAGCACGCAAAACATCTCAATGGACGTGGGATATGCGCGGCCCCACAGTGGTGTCATGGAGACCTTCGAAAGCCTCGTCCGTACCGAGTTCGCCCCCAAGAACACCTATCTGAACACCGCGAGTACCGGGCTGCTGCCGGCCCGCGCGGTGGACGCCGTGAAGGCCGGAGTGGAGTCCGTGGCGGCCGGGCAGCCGCAGGACATGTTCGCCGATGTGGAGGCCGCGCGGGCGGCGTTCGGGCGGATCGTCGGGGTGCCGGACCGCCGGGTGGCGGCCGGGGCCTCGGTCGCCGTCTACAGCGGGCTGATCGCGGCCGCACTGCCCGAGGGCGCGGAGGTCCTGACCGCCGAGGCCGACTTCACGTCGCTCGTGAACCCCTTCCATGTGCGCGGCGACCTCAAGGTGCGCCAGGTGCCGCTGGAGCGCGTCGCCGAGTCGGTGCGCCCCGGCACGGCACTCGTCGCGGTGAGCGCCACGCAGTCCGCCGACGGCCGGGTCGCCGACCTGGGCGCGATCCGCGAGGCCGCGCGGGCACAGGGGGCGCGTACGTACGTCGACGCGTCGCAGTCCGTCGGCTGGCTGCCGATCGAGGCGGACGCGTACGACTACGTCGTCTCCGTCGCCTTCAAGTGGCTCGTCTGCCCGCGCGGAGTGACCTTCCTCGTCGTCCCGGAGGACCTCGGCGGCCTCACCCCCGTCTTCGCCGGCTGGGTCGCGGGGGAGGTGCCGTGGGACAGCTGCTACGGCCCGGTCGAGGAACTCGCCCGCTCCGCCCGCCGGTTCGACGAGAGCCCCAGTCTGTTCTCGTACGCCGGCGCCCGCCGGTCCCTGGCGCTGATCGAGGAGCTGGGCGTGGCGAACGTGAGGGATCACGATCTGGCGCTGGCCGACCGGTTCCGCGCGGGGCTCGCCGGCCTCGGCCACGAGCCGGTTCCGGCGCCCGGATCGGCGATCGTGTCGGTGCCCGGACTCGGCCACCGGCAGGCGGAATTGAGCCGAGCGGGGGTCGAGGTCTCCGACCGCGCAGGCCATCTGCGGGCCGCCTTCCACCTGTACAACACGCGAACGGACGTCGACCGGCTCCTGGACGTCCTGTCCGGCTGACTTCCGAGACCCACTGGCGCGGACCGCGCCAGGACGCTAGGAAGGCATCACGAGGTGGTGGTGCCGGTGGAGCCGACGCTCGAACAGCCGTCCATCGATGTGGAGTTGCATCGGCGGCTGGTGTACGGGGACGAGTCCGCGCTGCGTGAGGCGTACGCGGCGTACGGGGGACTTGTCCGGCGGGTGGCCGTCCGGGTCACCCGCAGCCCGGCGGCCGCCGAGGACGTGGCGCAGGAGGTCTTCGCACAGCTGTGGAGCAGGCCGTACGGCTTCGACGCGCGCCGGGGCTCGCTGCGCACCTGGCTGTCCATGGTCGCCCACCGACGGGCCGTGGACTGGGTGCGCAGCGAGGCCCGGCACCGCAAGGACACCCGCGCGGACGACTCGGCGCTGCACGCCATCCCCGACGCGGGCCCCGGCCCGGACGAGGCGCTCGTCGACCGCGAGCGCTCCCTGAAGCTGCACACCGCCCTCGCCGAACTCCCCCGTCCCCAGCGGGAGGTGGTCCACCTCGCCTACTTCGCGGGCCGCACCTACCGCCAGGCCGCCGTCGAGCTGGGCATACCCGAGGGCACCGCGAAGACCCGGCTCCGCTCGGCCCTGCGCAAGCTGGCGGAGTCCCTGGCGGACCCACCGGACCCGGCAGCGGCGAGAGGCGTGTGATGGGGGCACACGGGACCGTCCGGACCGCGCGGGCCCTGCGTATCGTGGACGTGCCAGGGCGAAAGGGCGGCGCGCGATGACCAACGACCACGACGGCGTACGGGAGCTGCTGGCCGCCTGGGCCGTCGGCGCGCTCCCACCCGGCGACCGGTGGACGGTCCGCCCGCACCTGGCCGGCTGCGAGTCGTGCGCGGCGGAGGCGGAACGGCTCCGCGACACGGTACGACTGCTGGACGGTGCGGCGGGGCCAGGGCCGACGCCGGAGCCGGGGCCGAGGTCAAGGGCTCTGCCGGGCGGTGCGCCGGGCCCCGCACGAGATGGCGCTGCGCGTGCTGCCGCGGGAGCCGTACCGGGTGTGGCCGAGGGCGTCCCGTCCGGTGGCGCCGCCGCCCTACCGGACGGCGCCGTGAACGGGAGCGTTGACGGTGTTCTCGCGCTCGCCCTCCGGTCCCGCCGCCCCCGCGCAGCCGAGATCGCCCACCACGCCGCCCCTTACGCCGCCGCCGTTGCCGGACTCCAGGCGCTGGTCCCGGAGTTGGACGGCCGCTGGGGCACACCGGTCGTCCATGACTGGGACGTGCACGCCACCGTCGCGCACCTCGTCGCCGCCGACGAGCACCTCGCCGTACGCCTCGGCGTCGACGCGCGCCTGCCCGCCTCGCACATCCCGGAGGGGACCCCCGCCGGGGACGCCTGGGCCAGGCGCACCGCCGACGTCATCGCCCACGAGCACGGGCGCACTCCCGAGGAGACGGTCGCCACCTGGGCCGCGCAGGCCGCCGCGCTGCTGGCCACGCCCGAGGCCGGCGCCCCCGAACTCGCCGCCCGAGCCGTGACGGTGATGGGCCTCCGACTGCCGGTCGCCGACCACTTCGTGGTCCGCGCCTTCGAGGCGTGGATCCACACGGACGACATCGGCCGCGCCCTCGGCCTCGCAGTCCCCCCGCCCCCCGACGAACACCTCTGGTCCCTGGTCCGCCTGGCCGTCCGTATCCTCGGCCTGGCCCTCCACGACGCGCCTCCCGTCCTCTTCGAGGTCACCGGGCCCACCGACACCAGCTGGGTCCTCGGCTCCGACACCGAGCCCGTACACGCCGAACTCACCCTGGACCCGATCGACTTCTGCCTCCTGGTGGGCGGCCGATACGCGCCGGAGGAGGTACCGAGGGGGATCACGGGAGACGAGAGCGCCGCGCGGAACGTACTGGACAGGGCGGCGTCACTGGCGTGGCTGTGAGGGGGTACCTCGGAGCCGCCGTAGAGGCGCCGGATACGCACCGAATTCGGTGCCGATGCCACATTCGAGTGGGTGAGGTCTGTGCCCTGCTCGCTGCCCAGGAACGGTACACGGACCACCCGGCGTGGTCCGCCGTAGGACGTGACGTGAGTTGGCCCGGCCCTCGTCGAGGTACCGGGCCAACTCCATGGCTGCTGTCCGGTCACCTCACCGGGGTGAAGTCCCGTGCGCCGATGAACTCCGGCCGCCGTACCGGCGCCGAGAACGGCTCGACCGCTGTGTTCTCCACGCTGTTGAAGACGATGAAGACGTTGCTGCGCGGGAACGGCGTGATGTTGTCGCCGGAGCCGTGCATGCAGTTGCAGTCGAACCAGGTCGCCGAACCGGCCTTGCCCGTGAACAGCTTGATGCCGTACTCGGAGGCCATGGCCGTCAGCGCCTCGTCGGAGGGGGTGCCGGCGTCCTGCATCTGCAGCGACTTCTTGTAGTTGTCCTTCGGGGTGGCCCCCGCGCAGCCGAGGAACGTCCGGTGCGAGCCGGGCATGATCATCAGCCCGCCGTTGGTGTCGTGGTTCTCGGTCAGGGCGATCGAGACGGACACCGTCCGCATGTTCGGCAGCCCGTCCTCGGCGTGCCAGGTCTCGAAGTCGGAGTGCCAGTAGAACCCGGACGCGCCGAAGCCGGGCTTCACGTTGATCCGTGACTGGTGGACGTACACGTCCGAGCCGAGGATCTGCCGGGCCCGCCCGACGACCCGCTCGTCGCGCACGAGCTGGGCGAACAGCTCGCTGATCCGGTGCACCTCGAAGACCGACCGGATCTCCTGCGACTGCGGCTCGATGATCGAGCGTTCGTCGGCGCGGATCGCCGGGTCGGAGACGAGCCGCTCCAGCTCCTGCCGGTAGA
The DNA here is from genome assembly GCF_042802555.1 of Streptomyces sp. NPDC057474. NCBI lineage: Bacteria > Bacillati > Actinomycetota > Actinomycetes > Kitasatosporales > Streptomycetaceae > Streptomyces > Streptomyces sp. NPDC057474. The sequence goes on from NZ_JBHVDX010000081.1 coordinate 16,182, forward strand.
CGGCGACCTCGTCCGGCGCGATGAGCTGCTCGACGGGGAGAAAGCCGTCGCGCTCGTACGCCTGGAGTTCGGCGAGGGAGACCGGGCCGGGCGTGCCGGGGGAGCCCCAGACGACCGGGTCCTGACGCGGGACCGACACCTCGGTGGCCCCACGGCTCGGGTAGAGGTCGGGAACGGTGGTGGCAGTGTTCATCGTGGTGGTCGTGGTCATGGTGATGTCACACCTCCTCGGGCTCGGTGAGCAGCGGGTAGACGCCGTTCTCGTCGTGGTCCTCCCGTCCGGTGACGGGCGGGTTGAAGACGCAGAGGCAGCGGAAGTCCTCCTTGACGCGCAGCGTGTGCCGCTCGTGGCCGTCGAGGAGGTACATGGTTCCGGGCGTGATCGTGTAACTCCGCCCGGTCTCCTGGTCGGTGAGTTCGGCCTCGCCCTCGACGCACACGACGGCCTCGACGTGGTTCGCGTACCACATCGACGTCTCCGTACCCGCGTACAGGACCGTCTCGTGGAGGGAGAAGCCGACCTTTTCCCTGGCCAGGACGATCCGCTTGCTCTCCCAGGTGCCGGACGCAGACTTCACGTGCCGGTCGGTTCCTTCGATGTCCTTGAACGAACGGACGATCACGGTGGTGCGATGCCTCCTAGTTAGGTGCTTCAGGTGTTCCGTTGTGGCCTCAGGCGGTTTCCCGCACGGCCCGGGCGAGGACGCGCAGCCCCTCGTCCAGTTCGTCGGGGGTGATGGTGAGGGCGGGCAGCAGCTTGACGACCTCGCTCTCCGGGCCGGACGTCTCGATCAGCAGCCCGAGTTCGAAGGCCCGCTGGGCGATCCGACCCGCGCGCGCCTTCTCGTGGAACTCGATGCCCCACACCAGGCCGCGCCCCCGGTACTCCTTCACATCCGCGAGGTTCTCCTCGGTGATCGAGATCAGTGCCTGCTCGGCCTGCTCACCGCGTGCCCGCGTCTGCTTCTCCATAACGGAGCCGTCCGCCCAGTACGCCTCCAGGGCGGCCGTCGCCGTCACGAACGCCGGGTTGTTGCCGCGGAACGTGCCGTTGTGCTCGCCCGGCTCCCAGATGTCCAGCTCCGGCTTGAACAGGCAGAGCGACATCGGCAGCCCGTAGCCGCTGATGGACTTGGAGACGGTGACGATGTCGGGCGTGATGCCCGCCTCCTCGAACGAGAAGAAGGCGCCCGTACGACCGCAGCCCATCTGGATGTCGTCGACGATCAGCAGCATGTCCTGCCGCTCGCACAGCTCGGCGAGCGCGCGCAGCCACTCCGGGCGGGCGACGTTGATGCCGCCCTCGCCCTGCACGGTCTCGACGATCACGGCGGCGGGCTTGTTCAGCCCGGACCCCTGGTCCCCGAGCAGCCGCTCGAACCACAGGAAGTCCGGGACCTGCCCGTCGAAGTAGTTGTCGAACGGCATCGGCGTCCCGTGGACGAGCGGAATCCCCGCCCCGGCCCGCTTGAAGGCGTTGCCGGTGACGGCGAGCGACCCGAGCGACATGCCGTGGAAGGCGTTCGTGAACGACACGATCGCCTCGCGCCCCTTCACCTTCCGGGCCAGCTTCAGCGCCGACTCCACCGCGTTGGTGCCGGTCGGCCCCGGGAACATGACCTTGTACGGCAGGTCGCGCGGCCGTAGCACCAGGTTCTGGAAGGACTCCAGGAACGCCCGCTTGGCGGTCGTCGACATGTCGAGCCCGTGGGTGACGCCGTCCCGCTCCAGATAGTCGATGAGGGCGCGTTTGAGTACGGGGTTGTTGTGGCCGTAGTTGAGTGAACCGGCGCCGGCGAAGAAGTCCAGATACGTGTGGCCGTCCTCGTCGTACATCCGGCTGCCCTGCGCCCGGTCGAAGACGGTGGGCCAGCCGCGGCAGTAGCTGCGCACCTCGGACTCCAGGGTCTCGAAGACGCTCAGGTCGGGCTGGGTGATGGTCACGTCGAATCGCTCCTCGGTGCGTGGGGGGAGTGAGGGGGAGGGGGAGTGCGGGTGGGGCTCAGGGGGACAGCGGGCCGATGCGGTGGAGCATCTCGGGCTGGTGCGGGCCGTCCGGGAAGTCCGCCGCCTCGAACAGGACCGTGCGCTCGACGCTCGCGCCATGACGTTCGGCATACGAGGCGAACAGGCGCTCGGACGCGGTGTTGCCCGGCGTGATGGTGGTCTCGACGGTGGTCAAGGGGTGCCGTCGCGCGACCCGTGCGGTGAGCCCGTCCAGCAGCGCGGCCGCGAGCCCGAGCCCCCGGTGCGCCTCGTCGACGGCCACCTGCCACACGAGCAGGGTGTCCGGCCGCTCGGGCCGCACGTACCCGGTCACGAACCCGACCGGTTCCCCGGACTCGTCCCGCGCCACCGCCGAGGTGTCCGCGAAGTCCCGGCACCACAGCAGATAGCTGTACGAGGAGTTCAGGTCCAGGGCTCCGGAGTCCCCGGCGATGCGCCACAGCGCCGCGCCGTCCGCCACGCCCGGGCGGTCGATCCGAATCCCTTCCGCGATTTCCGTCAGTGGTTCTGCTTGTGCGGCAGTCATGGGGCTTGAATTTACCGAGGGGAATTTCGAATTGCATCGCTGCGCGGGGTTACGCATGGGCTGCCCGCGTGTTATCACGCGGGCGTGAGTGGCCCAGGGAGACGTGGTCGATGTGGTGGTGTTTGCCCGTAAATTACCGCGCAAAAAGGGCGCGTTGTGGAGTCGGTCACACGTGCGTAACCCTCACGAGATCTGCTCGAATCAGCCCCGTCGGTGTTCGCGAAACCTTTGCGTTTAGGGGAGGGGAGAGCGGGCAGAAGAATACGGGGTCCTGCCCTGTGAATTCCGCTGAATTCCTACCGGAGAAACGGCCAGCAATTCTCTCGGCGGAGCGGTCTTTCTACGCCCAGGCCTCCGCCGCCGCGCGACGGGCCCCCTCCAGGTCGACCCCCCTGCCGAACTCCGTCAGTGCCGCCCCCAGCCCCGCGAGGCCGGCGTGCACAACCCCGGGGGTCGCATCGGGGCCGTAGTGGTTCACGCGGACCATCTCCGAGGCGAGTGCGCCGCCGCCCGCGGCCAGCGGCAGGGCGGGGTCCGCGGCGAGCGCCTTGGCGACCAGCTCCGACGCGTCGACCCCGGCGGGCGCCCGGAGGGTCGTGGCGACCGGCGCGGCATCGGCCGCCTCGTGGACGTACGGCTCCAGGCCCCCGCCCAGCGCGAGCGCCCCCGCCCGGGTCGCCGCGGCGGCGGACGCGTGCCGGGACATCACCGCGTCGAGCCCCTCGGTCTCGATGCGCTCCAGACAGGCCTCCAGGGCGAGCATCTCCAGCTGGGCGGGCGCGTGGAGGAGCGCGCGGCGGCCGCCGTCGATCCAGCGCTCCTTCCAGTCCAGGAGGGAGAGGTACGAGCGGCGCGGGGCCTGCGGGTTGGCCGCCATCCGCGCCCACGCCCGCTCGCTCACGGAGATCGCCGACACCCCGGCCGGTCCGCCCATGGCCTTCTGCGCCCCGATGACGCACAGGTCGACACCCCACGCGTCCGGCAGCACCGGCTCGGCGCCGACGGAGGCGACCGCGTCCAGGTAGAAGAGGGCGTCGTGCTCACGGACGACCTCGCCGATCTCCGCCACGGGGTTGGTGTTGCCCGTCGCCGCCTCCGCGTGGACCAGCGACACGAAGTCGATCGCCGGATGCGCGGCGAAGGCGCCCCGGATCTGCGCGGCCGTGACCGCCGTGTGGAAGGGGACCGCCAGGTCGATCACGGTCGCCCCGCAGTCCCGCAGCCAGTTCCCGAAGGTCTGCCCGTACGGGCCGGTGACCACGTTCAGCGCGGTCGTGCCGGGCCCGGCGGCCCCGCGGATCGCACCCTCCAGCGGCAGCAGCGCCTCGCCCTGCGTGATCACGACGTCCTGCGCGGTGGAGAGCAGCCGGGCCACCCGGTCCTCGATCGACGCGAAGTGCGCCGCGCTCAACGGGGCCAGATCCAGAAACGGGTGTGTCACGGGGTGCTCTCTTCGTTCACGGGGTAGATGGTGTCGAGGGTAGGTCGAGCGTCATCAGTGTGCTTCAGACCTCTCCCGCCGATGACTTCCGAGGTCGAGCGGCCCAGTGACCATCGGATTGGTTTGAGAGAGTCAAACATCTCCTTATAATCGGATGTCTGTGCCCCATCTGTGCTGCATCAGTTCCCCAGTTCCCTCACAGGAGGTCTCCCCGTGAACTCGGTCCTCGGACGCCGGACCCGCATCCTGGCCGCCACCACCGCGACGGCCGGGCTGCTGCTCGTGGCCGGTTGTTCCTCGGACGGCGACGGCGGCTCAGGCACCAAGACCGCGGCCGGCGGGGTCGAGCTGGTGAAGGCCGGTCAGCTCACGACCTGCACCCACCTCCCGTACCCGCCGTTCCAGTCGGAGATCGACGGCAAGGTGCAGGGCTTCGACGTGTCGTTGATCGACCTCGTCGCCGAGGACCTGGGCGTGAAGCAGGAGATCCTGGACACGCCGTTCGAGAACTTCAAGACCGGCGCCTTCCTGAACTCCGGCGAGTGCGACCTCGCCGCGGCCGGTATGACGATCACCGACGAGCGCAAGAAGAACGTCGACTTCTCCGACCCGTACTTCGAGGCCACCCAGGCCGTCCTCGCCGCCAAGAAGACCGACGTCCGCTCCTTCGCGGACCTCAAGGACGTCAAGGTCGGCACCCAGGCGCAGACCACCGGCGAGGACTACGCCAAGAGCCAGGGCCTCGACCCGGTCTCCTTCGAGTCCTCCGACGCCGTCCTGAACGGACTGCGGGCCGGCCAGGTCGACGCCGTCGTCATCGACTACCCGGTCGTCCAGGGCTGGCTGAAGAACGCGGAGATCGCCGACGCCTACGCGGTGGCCGAACAGGTCAACACCGGTGAGGAGTACGGCATCACGGTGAAGAAGGGCAACACCAAGCTGCTCGCCGCCATCAACAAGGCGCTGGCGGACGCGAAGTCCGACGGCACGTACAAGAAGCTGTACGAGCAGTGGATCGGCCCGTACGACGAGAGCGCCGCCTCCGCCTCCCCGTCCGCCTCATGAGCGTGACCGACCCGGACACACCGCCTCAGCCGAGACGCAAGGGCCTCAGCCGGAGCCGGAAGCGCGCCCTGTCCCGGGGCGCGCAGTACGTGGTGTTCGTCGCGGCCGTCGTCGCCTTCGCGGCGTCCGCCGACTGGGCGCGGCTGAAGAACCAGTTCGCCCAGTGGGACATCGCCGAGCAGATGTTCCCCGACGTCATCACGCTGGCGCTGAAGAACACCGTGCTGTACACGCTGTCCGGCTTCGTGTTCGGACTCGTCCTCGGCATGGTCATCGCGCTGATGCGGCTGTCGTCGGTGGGCCCGTACCGCTGGTTCGCCGGTGTGTACATCGAGATCTTCCGGGGCCTGCCCGCCCTGCTGATCTTCATCTTCATCGGCGTCGCCGTGCCGCTGGCCTTCCCCGGCACGGAGATCCCCGGCGGCACGTACGGCAAGGTCGCCCTCGCGCTGGGGCTGGTGGCGGCGGCGTACATGGCGGAGACGATCCGCGCCGGCATCCAGGCGGTCCCCAAGGGGCAGCTGGAGGCGGCCCGTTCGCTGGGCTTCTCACCCGCGCGCGCGATGATCTCGATCATCATCCCGCAGGCGTTCCGGATCATCCTCCCGCCGCTCACCAACGAACTGGTCCTCCTCTTCAAGGACTCCTCGCTCGTCCTGTTCCTCGGCGTCACGCTGGAGGAGCGCGAACTGTCCAAGTACGGCCGAGACCTGGCCAGCACCACCGCCAACTCCACGCCGATCCTGGTCGCCGGCCTGTGCTACCTGCTGGTGACCATCCCGCTCGGCTTCGTCGTGCGCCGTATGGAGGCGAAGGCCCAGGAGGCCGTGAAATGACCCGGCCCGAGATTCAAGTACGCGGTCTGCACAAGTCGTTCGGCGACAACAAGGTCCTCAAGGGCATCGACCTGGAGATCGGTCAGGGCGAGGTCGTGTGTGTGATCGGCCCGTCGGGATCGGGCAAGTCGACCTTGCTCAGGTGCGTGAACCTCCTGGAGGAGCCCACCAAGGGCCAGGTCTTCGTCGGCGGTACCGAACTCACCGACCCCGACGTCGACATCGACGCCGTACGCCGCCGTATCGGCATGGTCTTCCAGCAGTTCAACCTCTTCCCCCACCTCACGGTGACCGAGAACCTCACGCTGCCGCAGCGCCGGGTCCTGAAGCGGGGAAAGACGCGGGCGGCGCAGGTGGCCGCCGAGAACCTGGAACGCGTGGGCCTGTCCGAGAAGGCGGACGCCTACCCGGCCTCCCTCTCCGGCGGCCAGCAACAGCGTGTGGCGATCGCCCGCTCCCTGTCGATGGGCCCTGAAGTCATGCTCTTCGACGAGCCGACGTCGGCGCTGGACCCGGAACTGGTCGGCGACGTACTGGCGGTCATGCGCATGCTCGCCAACGAGGGCATGACCATGATGGTGGTGACCCACGAGATGACCTTCGCCCGTGAGGTCGCCGACCGCGTCGTCTTCATGGACGACGGAGTGATCGTCGAGGACGGCACCCCGGCCCAGGTCATCGGCAGCCCGCAGCACGAGCGCACCCGCCACTTCCTCTCCCGCCTCCTCGACCCGGCGATGGCGGACGTGGAGGAGGAGACTTCGGACCAGGTGGGCAAGGCCGAGTAGCCGGATGGCTAGGGTGCGGTCCATGAGCGATGAGCCGGTGCTGCATGTGAAGGGCCGGGTCCTGGCCGGACCCGAGGACGTCCGCGACGAACTGTGGGTGGTGGACGGCCGTATCTCCTACGACCGTCCCGCCGCCGCCCGTGACGTCCGCACGGTCGAGGGCTGGGCGCTGCCCGGCCTGGTCGACGCGCACTGCCACGTCGGTCTGGGCGCGCAGGGACCGGTCGACGCCGACGTGGCGGAGAAGCAGGCGCTGACCGACCGCGAGGCGGGCACACTCCTGATCCGTGACGCGGGCTCCCCCTCCGACACCCGCTGGATCGACGACCGCGATGACCTCCCGAAGATCATCCGCGCCGGCCGTCACATCGCCCGCACCCGCCGCTACATCCGGAACTTCGCCCACGAGATCGAGCCGGAGGAACTGGTCGCGTACGTCGCCCAGGAGGCCCGGCGCGGCGACGGCTGGGTGAAGCTGGTGGGGGACTGGATCGACCGGGGGGTGGGAGACCTTTCACCGTGCTGGCCGCGTGAGGTGGTCGAGGCGGCGATCACGGAGGCCCACCTCCTGGGCGCCCGCGTGACGGCCCACTGCTTCGCCGAGTCGTCCCTCCGCGACCTCGTCGAGTCGGGCATCGACTGCATCGAGCACGCGACGGGCCTGACGGAGGACCTCATCCCGCTGTTCGCCTCGCGGGGCGTCGCCATCGTCCCCACGCTCGTCAACATCGCCACCTTCCCGTCCATGGCGGCCGGCGGCGAGGCCAAGTTCCCGCGCTGGTCCGCGCACATGCGCCGGCTCCACGAACGCCGCTACGACACCGTCCGCAACGCCTACGACGCCGGTATCCCGGTCTACGTCGGCACCGACGCCGGCGGCTCCCTGGCCCACGGCCTGGTCGCCGCCGAGGTGGCGGAACTGGTCACCGCCGGCATCCCACCCGCCGAAGCGCTCTCGGCGACCACCTGGGGCGCCCGGAGCTGGCTGGGCCGCCCCGGTCTGGACGAGGGCGCGGCCGCAGACCTGGTGGTGTACGAACGGGACCCCCGCACGGATGTGCGTGTGCTGGGGGCCCCGCTGCGGGTGGTGCTGAACGGGCGGATCGTGGGCTGAGGTCCCGCCGGATCACCTCCGGCGGGACCTGTATTCAGGGGACCTGATTGCCTGTCTTCCGCAGCGCCGCACAGATCGCCCATGCCACAGCCTGCACGTTCTCGCTGTAGAACCCGTATCTGTGGTGAAACGCCTCTTCCGACGAGCGATTCAGGAAGGCGAACGCCAAGGCGCCGTACAGGACACGAAGGTCGAAGTGGCTCAGGGGCACCTCGATGTTCTCCCGGGCCTGGAAGTCCACCTCCCTACCCTGAAGTCGGAGGAGTTCCGCCGAGGCTTCGCCGACCGCGAGGGCAACCACCTCCGGAGCGTGACTACCGCCGTAGAGATCGAGAAGAACCCTCCTGACCAGCTCGAACTGAGTCGGAGTGAGGGTGAGGACGTAACCCTCGCCCGCAGTTCTGAGGCCGACTCTCCGGTACATCGGATCTCACCCCAGTGCGTTGAAGATGCTGTTGAACTCGTCCAGGGACTGATGGTAGGCGTGCACCATGTAGGAGTTCTGGACGACCGTCACGCCTCGGCCGTTGGCGTCCACTGTGCTCTCGTCGCGCCGTGCGGTCGTCCCGGGCTTCCTCCGGTCGGCGTGCGTCATACCCAGATTGCGCTGCCCTGCCAGGTACTGGGCCAAGCGGTCCACGTTGCCGCCGATTCCCTGGAGGGTGTGATCGGCGGCGTCACTGGCCGAGTTGCACGTCGGGCACATGCGCTGGAGGTTGTAGTCGACTCCGTCGGCGATGTCGTTCCCCAGAGAGTCCTGGATTCGTCCGTGCGCGGCATCGTCGAGTCCCCCGCAGTTGTGGACGAGGACCGGAGTCCGTCCCGCCAGCACATGGTAGGTGTGCACCCCTTCGACGGTCAGGTTGTGGACCGTCGCCTGTGCGGTCCGCTCCTTGACCGCCGTGACGCGGATCCAACTGCCGCTGCCCGAGCTCAGCCACTGGCCGGGCTCCAGGTGGCCGGCCTCGACCCACTGGCCCACGTCCGGCAGCCAGAACGGGTGGCCGTCTGTTGCCGTGATCGTGGACGTCCTGCCGCCTGCGCGACCATCCGTGTCGACCGTGATCGTGACCAGGTGCTTGGTGCCGGCGCCCTCGATCGTCCGGGTGACCGTGCGCGCCTGGGCGTCGTCCGTCTCCACGTCGGACGCGGCGACCTCGTCGCCGGCCTCGATGTCCTCGATGGCCTTCGTCGTGCCGTCGGCCATCAGCACCTCGGTGCCCGGGACGAAGCTGTTCCCCGTGCAGGCCGCGCCGCTGGCCGGCGGTGCGTCCGGGGCCTTCGGCGGGGCCGGGGCCGGGGCGGGCGCCGGGTTGGCCGGAGCGGCAGGGGCGGGGTCCTTGGGCCCGGTGGGGGCGTCCGGGGTGCCGCCGGCCGGGGGTGTCCCCGTGTCCGCCGCGCGCCCGGCGTCCGCCGCGTTGTCCGCCGCGCGGGCCGTGTCGCCCGCCGTGTCGATGGCGTCCAACGCCTTGTCCCCGTACCGTGCCGCCTTCGCCGCCGTCGCCCCGTACCCCGCGAACGGGATCGCCGAAGCGCAGGACAGGGCCGCGTCCACGTACTCGCCCTCGGCCGCGTACCAGCCGCAGTTGGCCAGGTCCGCGACCTCGCCCACGACCGGGATCAGGCCGACGACATCCAGGGCCGCGTGCCCGATGTCCGACCACGACAGGCCGAACAGATGGCCGTCGATCTCGATGAAGGAGATCGGGTTGCCGCCGGCGAAGGCGTAGCGGTTGCCGGTGAAGGGGTCGGTGGTCAGGCCCATGTCGGCGAGGGCGCCGCCGTACATGTCGCGGGTCAGGAAGCGGTTCAGGCCCGGGTCGTAGGTGCGAAAGCCCATGTCGTACGTGCCGGACGTCGTGTCGTAGCGCTTCGAGTTGAAGCGGTACGAGTTGTAGGGGTCCGACGGCTCCTCGCCGCCCGCTCCCGGCTTGTCCGCGCCCGTGAACTGGGCCGTGTCGTTCTTGCCGTACGCCGTGTAGCCGTACGTCGTCTTCGTGTTGCCGTCGGAGTCCGTCAGCGCCTCTACGTCGCCGTGCGGGTGGTAGAGGTACTGGGTGGTCTCCGGGTCCTTGTCCTCCTCGTCCTTGATCTGGGTCAGTTTCTGGCCCCAGGAGGCGTACTGGAAGGACGTGACGCCCTCGTCGGTCACCTCCTCCTTCAGGGAGTTCGAGGTGATGCCCAGGTATGTGAAGAGCGTCGTCTTCGCGTCGTCCCCGCCGACCGTCTCCTTCACCGTGCGGTCGAAGGCGTCGTACGTCATGCTGGTCGTCCGCGCCGCGTCCCCGGTGCCCGCCCTGATCGACTCCGGGCGGTCGAAGCCGTCGTAGCGGTACTTCTGGATGGTCTCGCCGCCGAAGGAGACGGTGTCGAGGCGGCCCAGCGGGTCGTAGTTGTACGTGGACGAGGCGCCGTCCGCCGTCGACGTCAGCAGGCGGTTGCGGTCGTAGCGGTGGGTGGTGGTCGTGTCGCCCACCGTCTGCCGGACCACGTTGCCGGCGGAGTCGTGCCGGTACTCCTCCGTCGTCTCGTCGTCGCCGGACTTCGCGACCTTGGCGATGCGGTCCTGCGGGTCGTAGGTGTACGCGTAGGTGTTGTCGATCGTCGCGCCGTGGTCGTCGGCGTCCATCAGCTTCAGGACGTCCTCGACCTTGTGGCCGTTGGCGTTGTACTTCAGGTTGTGTTCGGAGACGAGGGTGTCGTCGGACTGTTTCTCAGTGGTCTTCCTTGTCGCGCCGTCCAGGTAGTAGTCGAGCGTCACGACGTTGCCGTTGGGCTTCGTCTGTTTCTTCAGCTCGCCCCGGGGTGTGTAATCCAGCTTTGTGATCTGCTGGTCTTCGGCCGTGGGTGAGGCGGCGTTGGTGATCTGCTCGACCTGGTCCAGGACGTTGTAGTCCAGCTTGCTCCAGGTCAGGTCGTGGGTGGTGGTGAGCGTGTTGCCGTTGACGTCGTAGGTCAGCGCGGTCGTGTTGCGGACGGCGTCACCGTCGTGCTCGACGACCTCGGTGAGCTGGTTGAGTTCGTCGTAGGCCAGGGTGTAGCGGTCGGTCTCGACGCCGGGGCTGGTGTCGGTGATCTCGGTCTGGTTGCCGTTGGCGTCGTACCGGTAGGAGAAGTCCTTCTTCTCGTTGTCGGTGTCGCCCTCGTAGTCGCGGACCAGCCGGACCGCGTCCGCGACCACCGTGCCGGTCGCCTTGTCGGTGAGGGTGATGGCCTGACCGGTGTCCTCGGTGAAGGCGTACTTGCCCAAGGACCGCCACTCACCCGGGAGTTCACTCTGGTCCAGGACCTTGGTCTCCGTGCCGTCCTTGTGCTTGATCTCGTAGGTGGCGTCCTTCGCCGCCCCGTCGACCTTCGGGTACTGGACGTAGACCGTGTAGTCCCCGGACTGGGGGATCGTCAGCTGCCAGACGAAGCGGTCCTCACCCGAACCGGCCGCGTGGGTCTGTGCGTTGTAGCCGTACGAACCCTCGGCGGCGACCTCCGCCCAGGTGCCCTGCGTCGCCGTGTTGTTGATGTCGCTGTTGTCGACGAGCGCGACCTGCAGACCGACCGGGACACCGTCGTCCGAGCGGGACTTGAGGGCGCCGCTCGGATAGAAGGCGGAGTCGAGGGTGCGGGAGACCGAACCGCCCGCGCTGGTCAGGGTGTTCTGGATCTGCTGGCCGAGATCGTTGTACTTGTAGGTGTTCCTGATGTCGAAGGCGTCCGTGGACGTCCTGATCCAGCCGGTGTCGAAGTAGGTGTACTCCGTCTCGTTGCGGATGCTCTGGCCCTCGGACGGCGGGGCACTGACCTTCTTCACCCGGCTCAGAGCGTCGTACTCGTACGTCGTCCGGTCCGGTGTGTTGTACCGGTCGTCGTCCGGGTCGTAGGGGCTCAGGGTCTCCTTGACGCGGTTCAGCTCGTCGTAGACGGTCTCGGAGGCGAAGTCCTGGTCGTTGCCGGTCTCCATGCCGCGCGGGGTGACGACCCGGGTCTGGTTGCCGGCCTCGTCGTACTCGAAGCGGGTCCTGCGGACGACCGCGTCGTCGCCCTCGCCGTCGTGCGGGACGCGCGCCTCGACCAGGGCGGCGCGGGGATCCAGGACCAGGTCGGTGCGGTTGCCGTCGGCGTCCGTGGTGGCGACGGTCAGACCGTCCCAGTCGTAGGTGCTGGTCGTCGACTTCCCGGCCGCGTCGGTGGTCTCCAGCAGCCGGTGGTCGAGGTCGTAGTGGAACCTGCTGGTGTAGTCGTCGGGGTCCTCGGTCTCGTTCTTGCGGGCGTCGACCACCTTCACCAGGTCACCGACGTCGTTGTAGACGGCGCTCGCCCGGTTGCCCGCCGCGTTGACCGCCTCGATCGGCTGGTACACCTCGTCGTACCTGGTCGTCGAGGTGAAGTCCCCGGGCTTCTCGGTCAGGTTGCCCTTCGGCTCCGTCGAGGTGAGCTGGTTGCCGACCTTGTCGTAGGTGAAGGTCGAGACGCGCTCCGGCGAGCCCTCCTCGTCGCCCGGCTGGACGGACTTCAGCAACTGGTCCGCCGGGTCGAACTCACTGCTGCTCGACACCCCGTTGGGCGCGGTGAAGACGAGGGTGTTGTCGTTCCCGTCGTACTCCGGCGCGGGCGTGACGATGAACTCGCCGGCCTTCTGTTCCTTCGGCCTGCGGTTCTCCAGCGGACGCGCGAACACGTCGTACGTCTGCGTGGTCGTCGCCCCGTCGGCCTCCTGGACCTCGGTGACATTGCCGCGCACGTCGTAAGTCGTCACCGTGCGGTTGCCGAGGGCGTCCTCGATCACCCGCGGATAGCCGGAGGGGTCGTAGTCCTCGAACTTCGTGGTGTGCTCGTTGGGGTCGGTGGCGGAGGTGAGCCGGCCCCGCGCGTCGTAGGCGTTGGTGGAGGTGTAGTCGCCCTCGGGCTCGCTCTGCACGCCCTTCGGGTCGGTGACCGAGGTCATGTTGCCGCGCGCGTCGTAGCCGAACTGCCAGGCGCGGCCCTCCGGGGAGACGCGGCGCGTCAGGTCGGCGATGTAGCCGTTCTCGCCGGTCGCGTACGTGAGCGTGGCGGCGGGCCGGTCGTTCTTGACGCTCTCGGCGTCCCTCGCCTCCAGCGGATACCCGGTCTTCGGGTCGTACTCCCAGGTGCGGGTGGCGCCGTTGTTCTGCTCCAGGCGCGTGACGTTGTTGTCGGCGTCCCAACCCAGCTTCGTGGTCCGCTTCTTGGCGTCGGTGAGCTTCACCGGGCGGCCGTAGCCGTCCATCAGCTGGGTGGCCGCATTGCCCTCGGCGTCGGTGACGACGGTCCGGGTGCCCTTGCCGTCGTGGTCGTCGGGGTCCGCGTAGCGGTACCTGGTCCGGCCGCCGAGCCGGTCGGTGATCTCCTTGGTGTAGCCCAGGTAGTGCAGCTGGTCCTTGTCGTCGTGCGGGCCGACGTAGTCCACCTTCGTGACGTTGCCGCGCGGGTCGGTGACCTTCACCAGCTTCAGGCCGGGATGGTCGAACTCCTTGCCGTAGTCGAACCTGAAGACCTTCCGGAGTTTCTCGGCGGCGTTCGCCCCGTCCGTCAGCCGCGCCGGCAGGCCCTTCTCGGTGAACGTGAAGTCGATCCGCCGCCCCGAGACGTCGGTGACCGAGCGGACCTTGTCGATGACGAACGGATTGAGGAGATGCTTTCCCTCACGCACGTCACCGTCCTTGTCGACGTACGTGTACGCCTCGCCCTTCTGCCAGTAGTCGACGGTGAGCGTGCGCCGGCCCTCGGCGTCGGTGACGTACTTCAGCAGCTTGGACGGGTGCCCGAGCAGCCGCTCCTCGTACGTGAACTCCATCCGGTTGCCGTTCTTGTCCACCTGGGCACTCGGATAGCCCTGGCAGTCGAAGAGGAACCGGCTGCGGTCCGGGCGCAGGAACTCCCAGGCCTCCCGCTGGTGGGGATGGAGCAGACAGTCCTTCTCCAGCTGCTTGACGCGGAAGTGGACCCCGGCGGGGGAGTCCCACTCGCCCTTCTTGTTCTTGCTGAATACATGGCTGGTGCCGTCGCCGTCGGTCAGCGTGATCTGCTTGGGCAGCAGCGCGGCCGGGTGGAAGTCCAGCGGCGTGCCGAGCCGGACCGGTGAGGAGGCCTGCAGCGACCAGCCGTATCCGGCCGGACTGGCGGACGCGTCCTGCGAGTTGTAGGCCAGCCGCAGGAAGGTCGAGAAGCCGAGCGACGGGTTCGAGAAGGAGTTGTACGACCACACAGCGTTGCCGGCGTGAAGATTGCTCATCAGCGCCGAACCCGCACCGGTGTTCTTGCCGCCGTACGAGTAGAAGTCCTCCAGACCGAGTTGGTCGGAGGTCGGGTACTCGGCGGTCACCTCGTGCTTCGACGGCGGTACGCCGTCCGTCTCGGACAGCCACTCGCCGGTGGCCTTCTCCCGCAGGTCCCACTCCAGGCCGAAGGTCAGCCGCTTGTCGAGCGGGTCGACCAGGACCGAGGCCTTCAACTCCGCGTCGAAGGTGACCGTTTCGCCGGGCGCCACGTCCTTCGGCAGCGGGGTCGCGTCCTTGTTGAGGAGGTTGGTGACGTCCTTGCCGTCCAGCGTCCAGCGGTACGACAGGACGCGCTCGCCCTTTTTCCACACGGTGCCGGTGGTGTTGGTGAGCGTCGCCTCGACGACGGCCTTCTCGCCGGGGATCATCCGCGCCGGTGTGTACGGCAGGAAGTAGGTCTCGCCCTCGGGGGCGGCGAGCAGCTTCTCGTCCTTGACCACCTTGCCGACGGCGGGCAGTTCGACCGTGCGCGCCGGGCCTGCGAGCAGTTTGCCCTGCTGCGTGCGGACCACGATCCGGTAGTGGTAAGTCCCCGTGGCCCCGCCTTCGAGCGCCGGGGGCGCGGTGCGGTCGGCGAAGGTCAGAGTGCCGCGGTCGACGGGGGCGATCAGGGTCTCGTCGGTCGGGGTGAAGTCCTTCCGCGTGGAGCGGTGGACCTCGTACTCCCGCAGGCCCTTGCCCCGGTACGCGCTCCAGGTCAGGTCGGTGCCGGTGGCGTGCGTGGTGCGGGGCGCGGCGATACGGACGCCGTCGGCCTCGCCCGAGACTCCCCGGTGGGTGAGGGAGGCGGAGCCCCGGGCGCGGTCGAGGCTGATGCGAGGCGGCTTGTACGCGGCGTCGCCCCGGTCGATCGCTTCCTCGTCCTCATCCCCGTCGCTGCCGAAGAGACGCTCCAGGAAGCCGGGGTCGTCCTCGTCCCCGGCGAGTTCGCTGGCGGGTCTCCAGCCCTCGCGGGGGTCGCTGGTGTCGGCTTCGGCGGCGGCCGCGGGTCTCGCCTCGCCGGTTCTGGCGGGGGTGGCGGGCGCGGTGCCGATGATCAGGGCCGTCGCCACGGCGCCGACCATGGCTGCACGGAGGCGGAAACGGCCAGGACGGACGTGGCGGAGGCGGATACGGACGCGGGTCTGGCCTGAGGCTGCCATGAAGGGCTCCTTGTTCCCCGTGGGCACAGGGATCGCACAGGAATCGCCGGGCTCATCTGTGTACCAAGGACCCCCAAAGACGTGTCAATGACATGCCAAATGGAGGGGTCGAGTTTCGGACTGCGAACGATGCGGAGAAGTCCTGTACGGATGCGTGAGGCGGTGTGAAGCCGCAGGAGCTGGACGGCCGGATCCGGTCACACGGTCAACTCTCCTTGTGTGTCAGGAGTGTTGACCGAGTACTGAAAACGTTTTAACTTCCCCTCACTCAGACTTCGAGATGTGAGGGGGACCCGTGGCCGCTGTACTACGGGAACGCGCAGGTGCAGAGGAGGTTGAGCCGACACCTCGTCGGACGGGCGGTGCGCCGCCGCGACGAAAAGGTTTTCAGAACAAGGGCCGGATCCGGGGCTCCCGCACGCTCGTCCTGCTCATGCTCCCCGGCCTCGGCTACTTTCTGCTGTTCCACTACGGCGCCCTGGCCGGCAACCTCATCGCGTTCAAGGAGTACGTGCCGTTCGACGGCATCTGGGGCAGCCCCTGGGTCGGTACCGGCAACTTCCAACGAATGTTCGAGGACGGGGCGTTCTGGGCGGCCGTCCTCAACACCCTCTGGATCGCCGTCCTCCAGCTCGCCTTCTACTTTCCCGTGCCGCTCGCCCTCGCCCTGCTGCTGCACAGCCTCACCCGGAGCAGCATCCGCCGCTTCGTGCAGTCGGTGGCGTATCTGCCGCACTTCATCTCCTGGGTGATCGTCGTCGCCCTGTTCCAACAACTGCTCGGCGACACCGGACTGCTCAACTCCTCGCTGGACGGCATGGGGTTGAGCACCGTCGACATCATCGGCAACCCGGACGCCTTCCGGTCACTCACCGTCGCCCAGGTCATCTGGAAGGACGCCGGCTGGGGCACGATCATCTTCCTCGCCGCGCTCGCCCAGGTCGACGACCAGCAGTACGAGGCCGCCGCGATCGACGGGGCGGGACCCTGGCGACGCTTCTGGCACGTCACGCTGCCCGCCATCCGCCCGGTGATCGTGCTGCTGCTCATCATGCGGCTCGGCGACATCCTCTCCGTCGGCTTCGAGCAGATGCTGCTCCAGCGCGATGCGGTCGGCCCGGAGGCCGCCGAGATCATCGACACCTTCGTCTACTACCAGGGCATCGTCGGCGGCGACTACGGATTCGCCGCCGCGGCGGGCCTGTTCAAGGGCGTCATCGGCGCGCTGCTCGTGTATGCCGCCAACAAGGTGGCCCACCGCCTCGGCGAACAGGGGGTCTACAAATGAGTGCCCAGGTCCGTCCGGGGTGGATGGAGAAGCCGAAGCCCTTCACCCAGGCCGCCAAGGCCGTCGCCCTCGCCGTCGTCGTCCTCCTGGTGTGCGTGCCGTTCCTGGTGATCGTGTCCACGTCCCTCGCCTCCACCGACGAGGTGGTGGCCAACGGCGGCTGGGTGCTGTGGCCGACGGAGCCCAGCCTCGACGCGTACCGCGACATCCTCGACGGCGGCATCGTCACCCACGCCCTCGGTGTCAGTGCCGGCGTCACGCTCGCCGGCACCCTGCTCAGCCTCGCCTGCACGGTCACCCTCGCCTACGCGCTCTCCCGCCCCGGCGTCTTCGGCGGCCGGCCGGTACTGCTGCTGGTCCTGTTCACCTTCCTCTTCCCGCCCGGCATGATCCCGAGCTTCCTGCTGGTCAAGGAGCTGGGCCTGCTGGACAGTTACGCCTCACTGGTCCTCCCGGTCCTTGTGAACGTCTTCAACCTCGTCGTCCTGCGCGGCTTCTTCCAGGGCATCCCCGAGGAGCTGTACGAGGCCGCGCGGCTCGACGGGGCGGGGGACTGGCGGGTGCTGTTCTCGGTCGTCCTGCCCCTGTCCAAGGCCGCGCTCGCCGTCGTCGGACTGTTCTACGCGGTGGCGTACTGGAACTCCTGGTTCTACGCCTCGCTGTACCTGGAGAGCGACCACTGGCCCCTCCAGCAGGTCCTCCGCACCTATGTGGTGGCCGGCTCCGGCCTCACCGACGCGACGACCGGCGAGGGCACGGTCACCGCGCCGCAGACCGTGCAGATGGCGGTGCTGGTGATCGCCACCGTACCGATCCTGCTCGTCTACCCGTTCCTGCAGAAGTACTTCACGAAGGGCGTGCTCACCGGCGCCATCAAGAGCTGACCCGAGGACGACAGATCCCAAGAACTGAAGGTCCATCAAGAGCCGTGCACGGAAAGGTCATTTGCTCATGCCCCGCATGTCCCGCCGTACGTTGCTCCGCTCCATGGCCGTCGGTGGCGCCGCAGCCGCCACCCCCGCCCTGCTGACCGCCTGCTCCACGAGTTCCGGCGACAGCGACGTCTCCAACGCGGGCAAGAAGCTCGCGCCCTGGCCGGCGTACACCGCAGCGAGGGGCCCGAAGCCGGACCTCGCGCCCGCCGAGGCCGGCGTCCAGGCGGGCTACACCGTCTACCCCGCCGACCTGGCCAAGTCCGTCTCCCGCACGCCGGGCGACGGCTCGACGGTCAGGGTCATGTCCGTGTCGTTCGGCACGCCGCCCAAGCCGGCCTCCGCCAACCGGTTCTGGGCAGCGGTGGAGAAGGCCCTCGGGGTGAAGATCGAGTACACGATCGTCCCCCAGGCCGACTACCAGAAGAAAATGGCGACGGTGATGGCGGGTGACGCCGACACCCTGCCCGACATCATCAACGTCTTCTCCGGCTTCGTCCTGCCCCGCGAGGCCGAGTTCGTCCGGCGCCGGGCCGAAGACCTCACGCCGTACCTCTCCGGCGACGCGATCGCCGACTACCCGAACCTCGCGAACATCCCCACCCACGCCTGGCGGGACATGGGCCGCATCGGCGGCCTCCTCTACGGCATCCCCCTGGAGCGCCCGCTGCCCGGCTCCACGCTCTGGCTCAACCAGGGCATGTTCACCGACGCGGGCATGAAGGAGGGCTGGACCGCCGACGACTTCGCCGCCGTCGCGAAGCAGGCCACCGGCGGCCGTACCTACGCGCTCGGCGCCGCCGCCGGCTCGCTGTTCGGGAACGCCGTCCACGCGGCCGCGCACAACGCACCCATGGAGTGGGCAGTCTCCAAGGGCGGCACCTTCGAGTCCGCCTGGGCCGACGAGCGCTTCAAGGCGGCCATCGCCTTCCAGGCACGGCTGCGCAAGGACGGCTCGTACCACCCCGACGCGACGTCCGTCTCCCAGATCGACCTGACCACCCTCTACTACAACGGCACGGTCGGCTCCATGCAGGACGGCTTCGGCGCGTACCTTCCCAAGTATCGGGAGAGCAAGGGCAAGTTGACCCCGGCGGCGGCCCTTCCGTACAGCGTCGGCGGTGAGCCCGGCGGTATTGTCGCCGCGCGTCGCTCCTTCGGCTACACCGTGCTGAAGAAGGCGAAGAAGGAGCGGATCGAGCTGCTGCTGCGCATCCTCGACTACCTCGCCGCCCCCTTCGGCAGCGAGGAGTGGGAACTCGTCCACTACGGCGTCGAGGGCACCCATTTCACCCGCGCCGCGGACGGCTCCCCGCAGGTCACCAAGCTCGGCGAGGTCGAGAACAACACCAACCTGCCGCTGAAGTACCTCGCCGAAGGCCCCCAGGTGCTGTTCGTGCCGGGCATGCCGGACGCCGTACGGGCTCTGCACACCTGGCAGCAAAAGGTCGTGCCGCACGCCGTCCGTAACGCCTCCTTCGGGCTCCAGTCCGCCACGAAGAACTCCCAGGGCGCCACCCTCAAGGCCCTCGTCGAGGACACGGTCACGGGCATCGTCGCCGGGCGCCTCCCGCTCTCCGCATGGGACGCGACCGTGAAGAAGTGGCGGCAGCGGGGCGGCGACAGAATGGCCGAGGAGTTCGCGAAGGACTACGCGGCCAATACATGATCAGCGGGCCGACGGACAGCGGCCGACGGCCGGCGGCAGCGGAACAGGAGACGCGGGGGATGGGGAACGACATGGCGCCCAAGGAGACGGAGTCCACGGAGCCGATGCCCGAGGGGCTGGTGATCGAGTCTTCGGTGCCCAAGATGCTGGTGTCCAGGGAGTCGGCCTCCAGGGAGTCGGCCTCCAGGGAGTCGGCCTCCAGGGAGTCGGCCTCCAAGGAATCGGCCTCCAAGGACCCCGTGTTCAAGGCCCCGGTGTCCAAGGCCCCGGTGTCCAAGGCCCCGGTGTCCAAGGGGCGGGTCACGATCCGTGAGGTCGCCGAGCGGGCCGGGGTGTCGATGGCCACCGCGTCCCGCGCGCTCAGCGGCAACCATCCGGTGCCCGCCGCCACCCGGGCCCGCGTCCTGCGCGCCGCCCGCGAGCTCGACTACGTCGCCAACGCGCACGCCCGCGCCCTGGTCGGCGGCGGCCGCCAGATGGCCGCCGTCGTCGTCCGCCAGGTCACCAGCCCCTTCTACGCCCAGGTCGCCGAGGGCGTGGAGGCGGAGGCCGCCGACCGGGGCTGGCTGTGCGTGGTCGGCGCGACCGGGGGAGACCCGCAGCGGGAGATGGAGTTCGTGCGGCTGATGCGGGAGGAGGGGGCGCGGCTGGTCATCCTGGTGGGCGGGGTCGTCGAGGACGACGCGTATCGCTCGCGCGTGGCCCAGTACGCGCAGGCCCTGGACTCCTCCGGGGCCCGGCTGGTGCTGTGCGGGCGGCCGGCCCCCGACCCCGAGATCCCGGCGCTGGTCGTCGAGTTCGACAACGAGGCGGGGGCCCGGGCGATCACTGGGCATCTGTTGTCGGCCGGGCACCGCCGGATCGTCTTCCTCGGCGGGCTGCCCGGGAACACGGCGCTCGACGCCCGCGTCGCGGGGTACCGGGCCGCGCTGGCGGAGCATGGGCTGACGCCCGAGGCCGCGCGGGTCGTGGACTGCGGCCTCGGGCGCCCTGCCGGGCTGCGTGCGATGACCGAACTACTCAAGGAGACACGGGAGTTCACGGCCGTGTTCGCGGGGGACGACATGGTCGCCGCGGGGGCGCTCCGCGCGATCGCCGATGCGGGGTTGCGTGTTCCCGAGGACGTGTCGGTCGTCGGGTACAACGACATTCCGCTGGCCGAGGACTTCAATCCGCCGCTGACCACGGTTCGAACGCCTGCGGAGGAGTTGGGGCGGGCGGCTGTGCGGATCGCTCTGCGGGATCCGGAGCATGCCGCGGGGAGCCACCATCTGCTGGGCACGCACATCGTTGTGCGCCGCAGTGTGGCTCCGCCCAGTGCTTCGCCCAGTTCTCCGCCCAGTGCTCCGCCAAGCGCTTCGCCCAGTTCTCCGCCCAGTGCTCCGCCGGTAAGTCCGTAGGCGACTGCGGGTGATTCGTGGCTGGTCGCGCAGTTCCCCGCGGCCCTGACGGGGCGCGCCACCGCTGCTCCTGATGAGGTGGGCCGCCTCTGCCCCTGACGGGGGTGCGTCACCCTGCCCCTCACCACAACTCACGGAGGAATCACTCCCGAATGACCGCGCCGCACGTGTCGCCCGCCGACCACTCGACGCTCCCCCCTGCCGACCTCCTCCTCTCACCCCTCACCGGCTGGACGCGCGCCCACTGGGAGGCCGTTGCCGATCGGCTGCTGGAGGGGCTGGTGCCGTATGCCTCGCCGGGGCTGGCTCAGTACCGGCTGCCCGGGCGGGCCAGTCACTCCGGGCCTCTGTCCGACGGGCTGGAGGGGTTCGCTCGCTCGTTCCTGCTCGCCGCCTTTCGGATCGCGGGGTCGGACGGGCGGGTCGGGCCGGGCCTGATCGAGCGGTACGCGGCCGGGCTCGCCGCCGGGACCGATCCGCGGGGCGGCGACGAGCGGTGGCCGGCGATCACGGACCGGGCGCAGCCCATGGTGGAGGCCGCGTCGATCGCGATCGCCCTGCACGAGACCCGCCCGTGGCTGTGGGACCACCTGGACGACGGTGTACGCGGCCGAGTGGTCGACTGGCTGGGCGGGTTCGTCGGGGCCGACGTCAACGACTCCAACTGGCGGCTCTTCCAGGTGATCACCGAGGAGTTCCTCGCCTCGGTCGGCGCCCCGCACAGCCGCGCCGAGATCGACGCGGGGCTCGCCCGGCTGGAGGACTGGTACCGGGGCGGCGGCTGGTACACGGACGGCGACGGACGGAAGTTCGACTACTACAACGGCTGGGCGCTGCACCTGTACCCGGTGCTGTGGGCGCGGATCGCGGGCCCCCGCGCGGACACGGGGCTGGTGGCCCGGCATCGCGGGCGACTGCGTGAGTTCCTCGGCGTCCACCAGCACTTCTTCGGCGCCGACGGGGCACCGGTGCACCAGGGCCGCTCGCTCACCTACCGCTTCGCGACCACCGCCCCGCTGTGGGCGGGCGCCCTCGCCGACGCCACGCCCCTGCCGCCCGGCCGCACCCGCCGGCTCGCCTCCGGTGCCCTGAAGCACTTCGCGGAACGCGGCGTGCCGGACGAGCGGGGCCTGCTCACGCTGGGCTGGTACCGCCCCTTCCTCCCCGTCACCCAGCGCTACTCGGGCCCCGCCTCCCCGTACTGGGCGAGCAAGGCATTCCTCGGCCTCCTCCTGCCCGAGAGCCACCCCGTGTGGACCGCCCCGGAGGAGCCCGCGCCCATCGACACGGCCGACACCACGCTCGCCCTGCCCGGCCCCGGCTGGCTGCTGCACTCCACCGCCGGCGACGGGCTCGTACGGCTCGTCAACCACGGCAGCGACCGGTTACCGCCGCCGCCCGCCACCGCAGACGACAGCCCGCATTACGCCCGGCTCGCCTACTCCAGCGCAACGGCACCGGAGACCCCGGCGACCCCGGCGGCGTGCCCCGACAACCACCTCGCCCTGTTCGGACCCGACGGCACACCCTCCCCGCGAGGCCGCATCCACCCCTTGGGCGCCGAGGGCCGCCGCGCCGCGTCGCGGTACGGCGCAGGCATCGAGACGGTCAGTGTGGTGCACGGCCCCTGGGAAGTGCGGGTGCACCGCGTCGGGGCCCCCACCGACGCGCCCGTACGGGAAGGGGGTTGGGCCGTGGCCGACGACACCGAGCCGCCTGCGGGGGCGTGGGGTCCGGGCTGGGCGCTGGCCCGCCGTGCGGACGGTCTGACCAGCGCGATCGTGGGCCTGTACGGCTGGGGCGACGGGCCAGGAGCCGTGGCAAGAGCCGTCGGCACGAACGCGTACGGGCACCACTCGGCGACGCCCGTACTCGAAGGACTGGAAGGGTTCGGTGGAAGCGGGCCGGTCCTGGTCACGCTCGTCATGCTCAGCGGCGACCCGCACACCCCGCACACCGGGGCGAGCGCGACGGTCGACGCCGACGGAAACGTGGGCATCCGCTTCCCGGACGGCACCCGGGAGCGGGTTCGATGGGACGAACTGCCATATGAGACAGGGCTGCTGACGCTCCCTTAGGGGCAGTGGCCGAAGTGACAATGTTGAGAAACCTGTGAACTCCCTAGCTTGGTGGCGCACCGCACGTCCGTCCCAGACGTCCGCCCAACACCAGGGAGACCTCAGTGCTCACCCGTTCACCCCTGATCCGCAGACTGTCGAACCTGGCGGTCGCGGGGGCCGCCATGCTGGCGGTCCTCGCCCCGGCCGGCGCCGCGTCCGCCGGCAGCAACGCGACCGTCGCCAAGAAGACCCAGGCGACGACCGCGGAGAAGGGCACCACGGCCGCGTCCGCCGTGAAACTCCGCAAGCTCTACGACTGGCGCTTCCATGTGAAGCCCAACAACGCCAAGTACATCGGCCGGCCCTGGAAGCCCAGCGAGCCCATGGCGGAACTGAAGAAGTGCTTCAACTGCACGTTCCCCGTGAAGAACGCGCCGAAGAAGTACCCCAAGGAGAACCAGCTCATCAAGCTGAAGGCCTGCGGGGCCGGCTCCTTCGGCTGCAAGAACGCGCCCGTCCGGTTCCACTCGAAGGGCGTGAAGAACGGCTGGTACTTCGTCGCGCAGAAGGGCCACTTCGACGGCGCGGGCTCCAAGGTGTACTTCCAGTTCTACAACGAGAAGAAGACCGGCTACCTGATGCTCCACGTCTGGGCCTACGTCGCGAAGCCCTCCGTCCCGGACAACGTCAACAAGTCGTTCGCGCGCGGCAAGTGGCAGGATTTCAACCACAAGATGGGCGTGAAGATGCACTGCAAGCACAGCTCTCAGTGCTGACGCACCGCTCCCGGGCGCTGACGCACAGCTCTCGACGCTGACGCGTAACGCCCGAAACGCCCGGTGGTCCCGCCGGCGGACCGTTGAGCTCCTTAGCTCAGCGGTCCGCCAGCGTAATCGCCCGGTCCAGTGCCTGGAGGAAGCCGTTGACCGTGGTCCGGTCGCGGACCGCCAGGCGCAGCCATTCCTCGTCCAGGCCCGGGAAGGTGTCGCCGCGGCGGACGGCGAAGCCGAGGTTGCGCAGATGCCGTCGTACGGCTGTCGCGCGGGGCAGCCGTATCAGCACGAACGGGCCCTCGGCGGGCTCGGCCACGACGAGGCCGTCGGGGGCGAAGGCCTGGAGCCCGGCGACCC